>NZ_JBEYFP010000052.1:0-22197 GCF_040634455.1 Kitasatospora sp. NPDC007106 | reverse complement strand
CCCAGCCCACCCACCACCCACCCCACCCCACCCACCACCCACCCCACCCCACCCCACCCCTCACCCACCCCACCCTCCCGACCCCGGCCAGGCCGCCTTTCAGGTGGGGGACAATGGAGAGTCCCGAATCCCATCAGCCGAGGACTCTGCCGCGCATGACCACCACGCCCAGCACAGCCGACACCGTCGGGTCCGCCGAAGCCACCGGTGAGCCCACCCAGCCCGCGTCCGCCGCAGGAGCCGAGTTCGCCCCGCTGAACATCGGCCCGATGCAGGTGTGGCCGCCGGTCGTGCTGGCACCCATGGCAGGGATCACCAACGCTCCCTTCCGGACGCTGTGCCGGGAGCAGAGCGGCGGAAAGGGGCTGTACGTCTCCGAGATGATCACCACGCGGGCGCTGGTCGAGCGCAACGCCAAGACCATGCAGTTGATCAAGTTCGACCCGAGCGAGAAGCCCAGGTCGATCCAGCTGTACGGCGTCGACCCGGTCACCGTCGGCAAGGCGGCCCGCATGATCGCGGACGAGGGGCTCGCCGATCACATCGACCTGAACTTCGGCTGCCCCGTCCCGAAGGTCACCCGCAAGGGCGGCGGCTCGGCGCTGCCGTACAAGCGCAACCTGCTGCGGGACATCCTCCGGGAGGCCGTCGCCAATGCGGGCGACCTGCCGGTGACGATGAAGATGCGCAAGGGCATCGACGACGACCACATCACCTTCCTGGACGCGGGCCGGATCGGCGCCGAGGAGGGTGTCTCGGCCATCGCCCTGCACGGGCGCACGGCGGCCCAGCACTACGGCGGCACCGCCGACTGGTCGGCGATCGCCCGGCTGCGGGAGTCGGTCCCGGCTCACATCCCGGTGCTCGGCAACGGCGACATCTGGTCGGCCGACGACGCGCTGCGGATGATGCGCGAGACGGGGTGCGACGGCGTGGTGGTCGGTCGCGGCTGCCTCGGCCGGCCCTGGCTCTTCAAGGACCTGGTGTCGGTCTTCGAGGGCGATGTCGACTACGCCCGCCCGACCTTCGGCGAGGTCGCCCGTGCCATGGTGCGCCACGCCCAACTGCTCGGCGAGTGGCTCGGTGACGAGGCCCGCGGTGTGATCGATTTCCGTAAGCACGTGGCCTGGTACACGAAGGGTTTCTCGGTCGGGTCCGAACTCCGGGTCCGACTGGCGAACGCGTCCTCCCTCGCCGAGATGGCCGAGCTGCTGCAGCAGATCGACCAGGCCCAGGTGTGGCCGGCCGGGGCGGACGGTCCGCGCGGTCGGACCAGCGGCAACAACCGGGTGGTACTGCCGGAGGGCTGGTTGGACGATCCGTACGACTGCGCGGTGCCCTCCGTTGACGCCGAATCGGACACATCTGGCGGATGATCTGTACGGCTGGTCGAAATTGGCCTCGACCGGCCATCTGCCGCTCCGGACCAGCCCTCTTGTCCGATCTGGCCAAGAGGGCTCCTTTCTGGCAGATTTCCGCTACACAAAGCGACTGCTCCGGACACTCGCAGTCACGACGCGCGCGATCATGGGCGCTCGAAGGCTGAGATGCGCTCGTGACGCTTGCCACATAGTCTGAGTGGTTGACGGCCGGTCAGGTTGCCGGAAGGCCTCGACAACGTGAATCGCTTCCCGAAGGGGTCGTCGGTCCGATCGGTGCGGCTGGCTGCAGGAAATCAAACCGGGGCAACAGACTCGACGTTCGGCCATCACTCTCTGTCCGGTTCGTATGATCTTCGTGTTTCGATGCCTTCACTACTTGAACGGTAGCTAGCGTCAACCGGACGATTTCATCAACACAGGTGAATGCCTACTCGGGCATTCGATCTGCTGGGTGCTGAGTGGTTCTCAAGCACGTACGGCCTATTGGCGGCACGAAAGCGCCTTTGAAATGGGTATGTTCTCCGGCGTCAGGGCAACCGTGTGCGAGGAGACCGACCCGTGGCGGCGAAGCAGAAGTTTGTTTACTCCTTCACCGAAGGAAACAAGGACCTCAAGGATCTTCTTGGCGGCAAGGGTGCGAACCTGGCCGAGATGACCAATCTGGGTCTCCCCGTCCCTCCGGGGTTCACCATCACGACCGAGGCCTGCAAGGTCTTCCTGGAGACCGGCAGTGAGCCGGCCTCCCTGCACGAGGAGATCAGCAAGCACCTGACGGCCCTCGAGGCCGAGATGGGCAAGACGCTCGGGCAGCACGACAACCCGCTGCTGGTGTCGGTCCGTTCGGGTGCAAAGTTCTCCATGCCCGGCATGATGGACACCGTCCTGAACATCGGTCTGTCCGACGCTTCGGTGGCCGGCCTCGCCGCCCAGTCCGGCAACGAGCGTTTCGCCTGGGACTCCTACCGCCGCCTGGTCCAGATGTTCGGCAAGACCGTGCTGGGCGTGGACGGCGAGCTGTTCGAGGAGGCCCTGGACGAGGCCAAGCAGGCCAAGGGCACCGAGAACGACCTCGACCTGACCGCCGAGGACCTCAAGGGCCTGGTCGCGACCTTCAAGGGCATCGTCAAGCGCGAGACCGGCCGGGAGTTCCCGCAGGAGCCGCGCGAGCAGCTCGACCTCGCGATCTACGCCGTCTTCCACTCCTGGAACGGCGACCGCGCCCGGCTGTACCGCCGCCAGGAGCGCATCCCGAACGACCTCGGCACCGCGGTCAACGTCTGCACCATGGTCTTCGGCAACCTCGGCGAGGACTCCGGCACCGGCGTCGCCTTCACCCGTGACCCCTCCACGGGCACCCAGGGCGTCTACGGCGACTACCTGCAGAACGCGCAGGGCGAGGACGTCGTCGCCGGCATCCGCAACACCCTGCAGCTGGCCGACCTCGAGCAGCTCGACAAGAAGTCGTACGACGAGCTGATGACCATCATGCAGACGCTCGAGACGCACTACCGCGACCTCTGCGACATCGAGTTCACCATCGAGCGCGGCAAGCTCTGGATGCTGCAGACCCGCGTCGGCAAGCGCACCGCGGCGGCCGCCTTCCGCATCGCCGTCCAGCTCGTCGACCAGGGCCTGATCGACCTGGACGAGGCGCTGCACCGGGTCACCGGCGGCCAGCTGGCCCAGCTGATGTTCCCGCGCTTCGCCCCGACCTCCGAGACCAAGCCGGTCGCCTTCGGCATCGCGGCCTCGCCCGGCGCCGCGGTCGGCCGGGTGGTCTTCGACTCCTACACCGCCGTCAAATGGTCCCGCTCCGGCGAGAAGGTCATCCTCGTCCGCCGCGAGACCAACCCGGACGACCTCGAGGGCATGATCGCCGCCGAGGGCATCCTGACCTCGCGCGGCGGCAAGACCTCGCACGCGGCCGTCGTCGCCCGCGGCATGGGCAAGACCTGTGTCTGCGGCGCCGAGGAGCTGGAGGTCGACACCAAGAACCGCAAGTTCACCACCTCCGGCGGCCAGGTCGTCCACGAGGGCGACGTCGTCTCCATCGACGGTGCCAACGGCAAGGTGTACCTGGGCGAGGTCCCGGTGCTGCCGTCCCCGGTCGTCGAGTACTTCGAGGGCACCCTGCACGCCGGCGCCGACGTCCAGGGCGGGCTCGTCCAGGCCGTGCACCGGCTGATGGCGCACGCCGACGTCCGCCGCCGGCTCGCCGTCCGCGCCAACGCCGACAACGCCGAGGACGCGAACCGCGCCCGCCGGTACGGCGCCCAGGGCATCGGCCTGTGCCGCACCGAGCACATGTTCCTCGGCGAGGAGCGCCGCAAGGAGGTCGAGCACCTGATCCTGGCGGACAACGACAAGGACCGCGAGCTCGCCCTGTCCTCCCTGCTGCCGCTGCAGAAGGGCGACTTCCTGGAGCTCTTCCAGTCGATGGACGGGCTCCCCGTCACCGTCCGCCTGCTCGACCCGCCGCTGCACGAGTTCCTGCCCGACATCACCGAGCTGTCGGTGCGCGTCGCCCTCGCCGAGGCCCGCAAGGACCCGAACGAGAACGACCTGCGCCTGCTGCAGGCGGTGCACAAGCTGCACGAGCAGAACCCGATGCTCGGCCTGCGCGGCGTCCGCCTCGGCCTGGTCATCCCCGGCCTGTTCGGCATGCAGGTCCGGGCGATCGCGGAGGCCGCGGCCGAGCGCAAGCTGGCCGGCGGCGACCCGCGTCCCGAGGTGATGATCCCGCTGGTCGGCACCGTCCAGGAGCTGGAGCTGGTGCGCGACGAGTGCGAGCGGGTGCTCGCCGAGGTCGCGCAGTCCACCGGCGTGAAGCTGGACATCAAGCTCGGTACCATGATCGAGCTGCCGCGCGCCGCGGTGACCGCCGGTCAGATCGCCGAGGCCGCCGAGTTCTTCTCCTTCGGCACCAACGACCTGACCCAGACGGTGTGGGGCTTCTCGCGCGACGACGTCGAGGCCAGCTTCTTCACCGCCTACCTGGAGAAGGGCATCTTCGGCGTCAGCCCGTTCGAGACCATCGACCGGGACGGCGTGGGCTCGCTGGTCAAGCACGCCGCCGAGGCCGGCCGGGCCACCCGGCCCGACCTCAAGCTCGGCGTCTGCGGCGAGCACGGCGGTGACCCGGACTCGGTGCACTTCTTCCACGAGGTGGGGCTGGACTACGTGTCCTGCTCTCCCTTCCGCATCCCGGTGGCGCGCCTGGAGGCCGGCCGCGCCGCCATCGAGACGGCGGGCAGCGATTCGCGCTGACACGAAGCAGCGCGGTCCCATCGCTGACCGCACACCCCCTCCGCAGGGGAGGGGCGTTCGACGGAGCTCGGCGCAGGAGAGCCGTCGGACGTAGCAACCGGGGCGGGAACGGACAATGGGGTCCGTTCCCGCCCCGGCGGCCTTTCCGAGCCCTGGCCTTTCCGAGCCCGGACGTCCCCACGACCGGCGCCGCCCGCATCCGCCCATGGTGAGCCACGGCAGCCCACGGCATGCCACCGCAACCCACGGCATGCCACGCACAGCGCGGGTGCCCGCAACCGGGTCTCCGGCGGCGGTCGGCAGCTGGAGCGCTTCGTAGCGGCCGGTACTCCGTCTGCGGCCGAACGGGTGAGAGCGGCGCGAAGCGCGGCCCGGCACGCTCGGCCGACCGGGCAAGCTGTCGGCCATGACCAGCCGAAACCACGTGATCGTCGTCGCCGTCCTGCTGGTGTTCGCGATCGTTGCGGCGGCCGCCTACGCCCTGGGCGACCGCACCGGTTCGACGAGGAATC
The DNA here is from genome assembly GCF_040634455.1 of Kitasatospora sp. NPDC007106. Lineage (NCBI taxonomy): Bacteria > Bacillati > Actinomycetota > Actinomycetes > Kitasatosporales > Streptomycetaceae > Kitasatospora > Kitasatospora sp. NPDC007106. Next base: position 17,036 of record NZ_JBEYFP010000052.1, on the reverse strand, counting down.
CCACCACCGGTCCCACGCCGGGCGGCACCGCCGCCGGCTCGTCGCCGACCGGCCGGACACCGTCCGCTCCGGTCTCCGGCACCGTCCCCCGTACGTCCACGCCCCGGCCCACGACGGGCGGCGCGAGCCCGGTCTGGCTGCCGAGCGATCCGGCGATCGCCGACGTCTGCCGCACCCGGCTCCCGGCCCAGGCCGACGACACCCTCGTCGTGATCGCCCGGGGAGGCCCGTACCCGTACCGCTCGGACGGGGTCGTGTTCGAGAACCGGGAGGGCCTGCTGCCGCGGCACACCAGCGGCTACTACCACGAGTACACCGTCGTCACCCCGGACTCCGACGACCGCGGTACCCGGCGCATCGTCACCGGGACGGCCGGCGAGCAGTACTGGACGTCCGACCACTACGCGAGCTTCCGCGAGATCGACCCCCGCTGCTGAGGCCCGTTGGCCAGCCCCGTTGGCCAGCCCTGTTGCCCAGCCCCCGTCGCCGAGCCCGCTGCCGATCCCCGCCCCGGCCCCGGCCCGCAGCCGACGGCGGCGAAGGACCGGCACGACCGGAAACGCCCTGGTCGGCCGTCCGACCCGTCTGCCACCATGGCCGTGATGACCGAGCCCATCCGCCCGAGCGAGCCCGACGACCGCAAGCCGACCACCAACCACAAGCCGACCACGGAGCGCACCCGGACCACGGGCCGCACCGCCCCTCCGACCTCCGGGCCGGCCGGCGACCCCCGGCTCGCCGCAGCGCTCGACGCGTTGCAGGGCCTCTCCGTCGGCGACGCGCTCGGTGCCCAGTTCTTCGTCCCCGCCAACCGGCCGTACCTGGACCGGCGACAGGCTCCGCCGGGCAGGTGGCCGTGGACGGACGACACCGAGATGGCCTGCTCGGTGCATGCCGGGTTCGCCGAGCGCGGCCGGATCGACGGCTTCGACCTCACCCACGCCTTCGCCCGCCGGCACGACTTCGACCGCGGCTACGGGCCGGCCGCGAACCGGATGCTCCGGCTGGTCCGCGAGGGCGGCGACGCCCGCGGACTGGCCGCCGAGCTCTTCGACGGGCAGGGCTCGTACGGGAACGGTGCGGCCATGCGGGTCGCGCCGCTCGGCGCCGCGCACGCCGACGATCCCGCCGCGGTGGTCCGCCCGGCGGCGGACACCGCCGTGATCACCCACACCCATCCCCAGGCGGTGGACGGTGCGATCGCCGTCGCGGTGGCCGCGGCGCTGGCCGTCCGGGCCCGGCTGCGGGCCGAGCGGCCGGCGGCGGAGGACTTCCTGGCCGAGGTCCGGCGGCTCACCCCGCGTGGCGCGGTCCGTGACGGGCTGGGCGAGGCGATCGGACTGGCCGGGGTCGCGGACCCGCACACCGCCGCCCGGGTCCTGGGCAACGGCAGCCGCGTCAGTGCGGCGGACACCGTGCCGTTCGCGCTCTGGGCGGCCGCGCGGCACCTGGACGACTATCCGGCCGCGATCTGGGACACCGTCACCGCCGGCGGCGACGTCGACACCACGGCCGCCGTGGTCGGCGGGGTGGTCGCTGCGCACACCGGCACGGCGGGCATCCCGGCGGCCTGGCTGGCGGCCAGGGAAGCGCTGCCGGGATGGGCGACCCCAGAGGCGGGCAGTGTGGGCGACGGCACGAGGAGCGGCACGGCCGGCAGCGCGGTGGACGGCGGGCCGGGACCGGCCGACGGCACCCGGATCGTGCTGCCGCGGCCGGTCGAGCTCCCCGAGCTGCGGTGGACGGACCAGGACTGGCAGCGCATCAGGACCTCCCGCCACGACCGGACGGGTGCGCTGCTGATGCACACCGCCGAGGGCGTGCTCCACCTGCGGGACGGCCGTACCGGCCGCGGGGTGCTGGACGTCGACGTGGCGGCGCTGCCGCGGACCGGCTGGCGCCCGGTGGCGGGCCGGGTCGAGGCCCACCCGGCCCGCTCGCCCCACGACCCGGCCGACCTGCTGGCGGCACTCGCACTCCTCTGACCGCCGACCTCCCGGCCGCCTCCCGACCTCCCGACCGTCGGCCGACCGCGGCTACCAGGTGTCGACGGCGTTCATCCGCCGCAGGCAGGACGGGACCTCCTGGAGCGTCAGCCAGCACTCCCACATCCGGCGATCGGCGCCGTCGCCCCAGGGATTGCCGAGGCAGATCCGGCCGCCGGCCACGTCCACGTCCTTGATGAAGTACGCGTGGCTCGCGGCCAGCCGGCCGCCGTGCAGCCGCTCGCGGTCGTCGCCGCGGCCGTGGGTGCTGGCGGTGAGGGCCTGGCCGCGGGCCCGCCGGTCGGCGAGTTCGTGGCAGAGCCAGGGGTTTGCGAGGTCGATCTCGCCCTCGCGGGAGGGGCGGCCGGTGAGCAGGCTCAGCGCGTCGCTGGGGTGTCCGCCGTCGGCGATGCCCGAATAGCCGCCGTAGAACCGGGCGGCGGCCTTCTCGTAGTAGCCGGGCCAGGTCTCGGCGTACCGGGAGTCGTCGCTGTGGCCCTTGGCGCCCCACAGCACGCCGTGCCCGTAGGGCAGGTCGGGCACCACGGTGATGTCGACCGGCCGGCCCTGGTCGTAGAGGGTGCAGGTGACGGTGCCGTTGGCCTCCTGGCGGAGGTGGCGCGGGGCGTGGTGCGGGTTGGCCTGGATCACCGCCTGGACGCTGGTCAGCAGCCAGCAGGTGCCGAACCTGCCCTGGTCCACGTCCTGCCAGCTCATCGCCTCGGTCGAGCCGGAGACCCGCTGCCACCGCTCGGTGAAGTACGCGCCGTCCACCTGCGCGAACGGCCCCTGCGGCAGGACCCAGCCGTGCTCCCCGCAGGTGCAGTCGGGCTCGTAGTCGGGCTGGCTGCACGGCATCGCGGTGCCGATCAGCATCGCGGCGTACGGGCTGACCGAGCGCAGCAGCCAGCCGAACAGCTCCTGCTGGCGGCGCCAGTCGTAGGCGGAGCGGCCGTCGGCGTCCTTGACGTGGGTGAGGGCGTCCCAGCGGTCCAGGCCCTGCTGGCCGAAGCGGCGCACGACCAGGTCGAGTTCGGCGGGCGGCAGCGGCATCAGCAGGTTGCCGATGTGGTCGAGCAGGGCACGGGCGCCGTAGTGCTGTTCGCCGGAGAAGAGCAGGTCCCAGACCTGGCGGCCGACGGCGTCGGCGCGGTGCGGGTCCGGCGGCGGCCCGGGCGGCTGCCACGGCAGCTCCACCAGCGGGCGGCCGCCGCGCACGTACGGGATGGTGCGCCGGTCCGCCTTGTCGATCAGCCGGTTGGCCGCGTCGACCGTGCCCAGGATCGCCCGGCCGCCCGGGACGAACGGCGCGGCGGCCCCCGCCACCTGGCGCCAGTTGTTGCGGTGGTAGCCCATCCGGTCCCCCTCGTCCGTTCCACCCGACCCACGAGGGTAAGGGGTCCGGCCGGGAGGCGCCCGCACGGGGCCCGGCCCGACGGCCCGTGAGGAGCGGTCGAGTCAGCGGCTCGTGTCGCCCCGTCAGCAGGGAGACGGCCGGTAATCGGGCTGCGGGTGCGGGCGGCCGCGCCTACGCTGCCCGGCATGCCGACACTGCTCACCGTCAATCTGGCCCGTCCGCGTCCCAACCCGGCCAAGCCGGGGACCGGGGGCACCGGGATCGACAAGCGCCCGGTCGACCACCCGGTGGAGGTGCGCGCCCCGGGGCCCAAGCACACCGGGCTGCACAGCGGCCTGGTCGGCGACCGGATCTTCGACACCCGCAACCACGGCGGCGACGACCAGGCGGTGTACGCCTACGCCCGGGAGGTCCTCGACCGGTGGGCGGCGGAGCTCGGCAAGGAGCTGCCGAACGGCAGTTTCGGCGAGAACCTCACCACCGCCGGGCTGGACGTCGACGGCGCGCTGATCGGGGAGCGCTGGCGGATCGGTCCGCAGGTGCTGCTGGAGGTCGCCGTCCCGCGGATCCCCTGTACGACCTTCGCGTACTGGCTGGACGAGCGCCGCTGGTTGCGCCGGTTCACCGAGGCGGCGCTGCCGGGCGCCTACCTGCGGGTGGTCGAGCCGGGCCTGATCGGGGCCGGCGATCCGGTCACGGTGGAGCACCGGCCGGGGCACGGCGTCACGGTCGCGGACTGCTTCCGCGCCCTCACCGGCGACGCCTCGCTGCTGCCGCTGCTGGTGGACGTCGCCGAGCTGCCGGAGGACGTCCGGGAGCTGGCCCGCCGCCGCACCGACCGCCCGCCCTACGCCCCCGGGCCGGACGCGCCGTAGCCCGCCGCCCCGCAGCCGTACGCACGCTGCAGCCGTACGCACGCCGTAGCCGTACACACGCCGTAGCCGTACACACCCGAACCGCCCGACCCGCCGGAACCGGCCGGCCCGGCCCCGGCGCACGCGGCGCCCGGGCCGGGCCGTCGGACGGGGTCGTCGGACGGCCCGGCCCGGCCGACCGGACCGTCAGGCGGGGATCAGCGGACCGCCGTGTCTAAGACACTCCTGGTTGATGGCCGGGTCCGGGGCGCTCGGCGAGGTGGCGGCGGCGATCCGCAGCTCGATGATGTCGCGGACGGCCGGCCACTCCTCGTCGAGGATCGAGTAGAAGGCGGTCGAGCGGACCACCCCGTCCAGGCCGCGCGAGTGGGCCCGGCGGACCCCTTCGCAGGTGGCGCCGAGCCGCTCGATGGCGGCGCGCGAGCGCAGGTTGCGGGCGTCGGCGCGGAGCGAGATCCGCTGCACCCGCCACGCCTCGAAGGCGTGGCGCAGCATCAGCAGCTTCGCCTCGGTGTTGATGCCGGTGCCCTGGGCCCAGGGGGCGAGCCAGGTGTTGCCGATCTCGGCGGCGTCCGGCACCGCCTCGCGGGGATCGCCGAACGGCACGCCCGGAACCGGCGGCCACACCAGCGGGCCCTGCCAGTAGTCGAGCTCCAGGAACCGGGTGGAGCCGACCACCCGGTTGTCGGCGGTGCTCACGGTCGCGAACGGCAGCGACCGGCCCGCGGCCTGGTCGGCGAGGGCACGCCCGATGTACTCCCTGGCCGCTTCGAGGCCGTGCGGGACGGGGGTGAAGGCGTAGGTCGTACGGTCCGCTGCACCTGCCTCGGCCAGTGCCTCCGCGTGGTGCTCTGCGAGAGGCTCCAGCCGCACGGTGCGGCCGATGAGGGTGACGGGAACGGGCACGGAATCCTTCGGTCCTTCGGCGGTCGGAGGGTCCCTCGGTCCGGGGTCACGGCGTCGAGGGTCTGGTCTTCGCCCCGCTCCGGGGCCTCCGCCGCACCGTCGGCGCACGCCGGCAGGGCCGGTCGGGCGGCGGGGAGCGACGGCCCGGAAACGGGCAGCGCGGTGCCGGAACGGGTACGGATCGACGACCCGGACCGGCGGGATGGGCGAGGGGACAGTGTGCGTCCGCGAGATGGCCGAGAGAGAGACGAGAGCACGAAGGGAAGCAGGCGGCCAAGTGAAGGCAAGGTGCGCAGAAGGTGGCTGGCAACACACCTGTTCGGGGCGTGGCCGGCGACGTCACGGACGGCGCGGCGACGACGCGACGGTGCGAGGCAGCGAGAGGACGATACCCGCAAGAAGGCGGTGCGTCACTTCGCGGCGCGAGATCGGGGGCGTGCGCGTGTCGGAGGTACGCCGTGGAAGGGGTCCGGCGGCCCCCGAAAAGCCGTCCGGACGCCTTCGACCAGCCGTTTCGGTCCGAAGTGAGAATATTCTGCAAGCGGGGTGGAGACACGCGGCGGCCGCGGGAATTCCCGCGGCCCCGGGCACGCTGGAGTGATCGACGGGTGTCCGCGTGACGCCTGCCGGGGCGGTGCCGACGAACGGGCGGCCCCGAACGATCGACGTGACGAGACGGAACGGGGTTGGGTGCGCCGTGCGTGATCCCAAGGAGCTGTACGCGCTGGAGCCGACCGGTGTCGAGGCGGTCGCCGCGGCGCAGGAGGCCGCGGCCGAGGCCGACGGCGGGCTGGTGCTGCTGTACCACTTCGAGGGGTTCATGGACGCCGGCGAGGCCGGCTCCCAGGTCGTCTCGCACCTGTTGGAGCACGGTGCGCCGCAGGTCGTCGCCCGCTTCGACCACGACCGCCTGGTGGACTACCGGGCCCGGCGCCCCGCGATGGTGTTCGACCGCGAGTGCTGGACGGACTACGACCCGCCGGAGATCCTCCTCCAGCTGGTGCACGACTCGGTCGGCGCGCCCTTCCTGGTGCTCTCCGGCCCGGAGCCGGACACTGAGTGGGAGCTGTTCGCCGCCGCGGTGCGCGGCCTGATCGAGCGGTTCGACGTCCGCCTGGCGGTGGACTTCCACGGCATCCCGATGGGCGTCCCGCACACCCGTCCGGTCGGTCTGACGCCGCACGGCACCCGGATGGACCTGGCGCCCGGCTACCCGCGCTGGTTCGACCAGGCGCAGGTGCCGGGCAGCGCCCAGGCGCTGCTGGAGTTCCGGCTCGCCGAGGCCGGTCACGACGTGCTGGGGTTCGCCGTCCACGTCCCGCACTACATCGCGCGCTCCGCCTACCCGGCCGCCGCGGTGCAGATCCTGGAGGCGGTGCAGTCCGCGACGGGCCTGGTGCTGCCCGGTACGGAGCTGAAGCTGCGGGTGGACGAGGTGTACGCCGAGATCGAGGAGCAGTTGGAGCAGGGCGACGGCGAGCTGCGCTCCGCCATCCGGGGCATGGAGGGCCAGTACGACGCGGTCGCCGGCGCGGACGGCCGTGAGAGCCTGCTCGCCCAGGCGACCGACCTCCCCTCCGCGGACGAGCTGGGCCGCCGCTTCGAGGAGTTCCTCGCGGAGCACGAGCGCGACACGGAGTGACGCCCGGGCGCGCCGCGGCGGCCCCGCCACCGCGGCCCTGACCGGCCGGACCGGGCCCGCACGACGGCGGCGCACCGGACCGCCCGTGCGACACGGCCACCCCGGGGTCCGGGAGCTTCCGCGGGCGTCCCGTACGTTGGGACGACCAGGAACGGACCCGGGGGGACTCATGGCACGACGGCGCGACGGCGGGGGGACGGCCCTGGTGGCGGTCCTGCTGCCGGTGCTGCTGGCCGCGGCCGGCTGCGGCGCGGACGGGGGCTCGCGGGCGGTGCCGCCCGCCCCGCCGTCGGACGGGGCGCAGCAGCAGTCCCCGGGGCGGTCGGCCGCGCAGGCCTCCCCGTCGCCGGCCGGTCCGTACGTCGCCCTCGGCGACTCCTACACCTCCGGCCTGAAGGTGCCGCCGCAGACCGGCACACCGGCGGGCTGCGCCCGTTCCGGGGTGAACTACCCGGCGCTGGTCGCCGCGGGCCTCGGCCTGACCGGCACCGGGTTCCGGGACGTCAGCTGCAGCGGCGCCCGCACCGGCGACCTGACGGCCCCGCAGCGGACCGCGGACGGCACCAACCCGCCCCAGCTGGACGCCCTCGCCGGCACCACCCGGCTGGTGACGGTCGGGATCGGCGGCAACGACGCCGGCTTCATGGACGTCGTCACCCGGTGCGCGCAGGAGAGCCTGCGCTCCACCCTGGCCGCGGGCGGCGCCACCGCCGCGGCCGGCGGTGGCACCGGCGCGGCCTCGGCCTGCCGGGCGGTCTACGCCGCGGCCGGCGGCGGGCCGGACGAGGTGCAGCAGAAGGTCGCCGCGGCGGGCGGGAAGGTCGGTGCCGTCCTCGCGGAGATCCACCGCCGGGCGCCCTCGGCGCGGGTGTACGTGGTCGGGTACCCGGCGCTGCTGCCGGCCGATCCGGCGGCCTGCCGGGCGACCCTCGGGGACGGCTTCGCCGCCGCCGACCTGGCCTTCCTCACCGAGAAGCAGCAGCAGCTGAACGGGATGCTGCGGGAGCGGGCCGCCGCGGCCGGGGCGGTCTTCGTGGACACCGCCGCCGTGTCGGCGGGCCACGACATGTGCGCGGGGGAGGGCGAGCGCTGGATCGAGCCGGCGCTGCCGGCCGCGGGCGGCGCGCCGCTGCACCCGAACGCCCGGGGCGAGCGCGGCATGGCCGAGGCCGTCCTGGCGGCCGTCCGCGGCTGAGCCGGGCGCCGTTCCGCCGGTTCCGCAGCGCAGGACACCTGGTCCGCCACGTAGGAGGCCCGTTCCGCAACGCAGGACGCCCCCGAAGGAGCACCGGCCGTCCGCGGGTCAGGGCAGGGACTGCGGACGGCCGGGCCGATCAGGGGCGGTGGCGGGCGTCAGGGCCGACGGGCCCGCCGAAGGGGTCAGACCTCGCCGAGCCGGGCGGCGTGCACCGGGATGCGGACGGTCTCGTCGTCCAGGCACTCGCCGGTCGCCAGGTCGAAGCGCTGCTTGAGGAGCGGCGAGGCGACGTACACCCGGCCGTCCGCACTGGAGCCGACCAGCCCGCGGGAGAGCACGTACGCCCCGGTGAACGGGTCGCGGTTGGCCACCGCGTAGAGGCGGTCGGCGTGGTCGCGGAAGACGGCGGCCTGGGTGCCGTCCGGCAGCAGGACGGCGACGCCGCGGCCGGGGGTGAGCTGCTCCCAGTCGCAGACGGAGGTCCAGGACCCGCTGGTCAGCAGCTCGACGCGGGAAGTGGTGGCGACGGTGGTCATCGGGTCTCCAGGAGCGCGTTGTCGGGGTCGAGGGCGGCGAGCAGCTCCTCCTCGGTGGCGAGGAGCACCAGGTCGGGCTTGATCTGGTCGCGCTCGGGGGTGAACCGGATGCTCGGGTCCGGCACGCCCGGGGCGTTGACGAAGGAGACGAAGCGGCGCATCCGGTCCGGGTCGGCCAGGGTGGCGGCCCACTCGTCCTGGTAGTCGGCGACGTGGTTGGCCATCATGGCCTCCAGGTCGGCGCAGATGCCGAGCGAGTCGTCCACCACCACGTCGCGGACGTGGTCGAGGCCGCCCTCGATGCGCTCCAGCCAGGTGGAGGTGCGCTCCAGCCGGTCGGCGGTGCGGATGTAGAACATCAGGAACCGGTCGATCAGCCGGATCAGCTGCTCGTCGTCGAGGTCCTGGGCGAGCAGGTCCGCGTGGCGCGGGGTCGCGCCGCCGTTGCCGCCGACGTAGAGGTTCCAGCCGTTGGAGGTGGCGATGATGCCGAAGTCCTTGCCGCGGGCCTCGGCGCACTCGCGGGCGCAGCCGGAGACCGCCGACTTGAGCTTGTGCGGGCTGCGCAGGCCGCGGTAGCGCAGCTCCAGCTGGATCGCCATGCCGACCGAGTCCTGGACGCCGTAGCGGCACCAGGTCGAGCCGACGCAGGACTTCACGGTGCGCAGCGACTTGCCGTAGGCGTGGCCGGACTCGAAGCCAGCCGCGACCAGGCGGGACCAGATCTGCGGGAGCTGGTCGACGCTGGCGCCGAAGAGGTCGATCCGCTGACCACCGGTGATCTTGGTGTAGAGGCCGAAGTCGCGGGCGACCTCGCCGATCACGATGAGCTTGTCCGGGGTGATCTCGCCGCCGGGGATCCGCGGCACGACCGAGTAGGAGCCGTTCTTCTGCAGGTTGGCCAGGAAGTGGTCGTTGGTGTCCTGCAGGGCGGCCTGCTCGCCGTCCAGGATGTGCCCGGAGGCCTCCAGCTCGGGGGCGAGCGAGGCGATGATCGAGCCGACGGTCGGCTTGCAGACCTCGCAGCCCTCGGCGCCCTCGGGGGCGCGGCCGTGCTCGGCGAGCAGCTGCCGGTGGGTGGCGATCCGCTTGACCCGGACGATCTCGTACAGCTCGGCGCGGGTGTGCGCGAAGCAGGGGCACAGGCCCTTGTCGACCTCGACGCCGGAGGCCTCCAGCTCGTCGGTGACGATGGTGGAGAGCAGCTTGATGCAGGAGCCGCAGCCGGTGCCCGCCTTGGTGCACTTCTTGACCTCGGGCACGGTGGTGCAGGAGTGCTCGGTGACGGCCGAGCGGACCTGGCCCTTGGTGACGTTGTGGCAGTTGCAGACCACCGCGTCGTCCGGCAGTGCGGAGCTGCCGAGCGAGACGGGGGCGCCGGAGCCGGCCGGGAGGACGAGGGACTCGGCGGGCACGGGCAGCGGGTTGCCCGTCCCGGCCAGCGGCCGCAGCGAGGAGTACGCCTCGGCGTCGCCGACCAGGATGCCGCCGAGCAGCGCGCCGTCGGCGGTGACGACGAGCTTCTTGTAGATGCCGGAGCGGGAGTCGGAGTAGACGACGTCCAGCGAGCCCTCGGTGGTGCCGAAGGCGTCGCCGAAGCTGGCGACGTCGACGCCGAGGAGCTTGAGCTTGGTGGAGAGGTCGGCGCCGGTGAACGGCTTGCAGGCCTCGCCGGCGAGCTGCTGGGCGACGGCCTGGGCCATCTCGTAGCCGGGGGCGACCAGGCCGTAGACCCGGCCGTCGACGGCGAGGGCGCACTCGCCGATGGCGAAGACGTTCTCGTCGGAGGTCTTGCAGAAGTCGTCGACGGCGATGCCGCCGCGCTCGCCGACGTCCAGGCCGCAGTCGCGGGCCAGCTGGTCGCGGGGGCGGACGCCGGCCGAGAAGATCACCAGGTCGGTCTCCAGGTCGGAGCCGTCGGTGAAGGTCATGCCGCGGGCCCTGCCGTCCTCGACCACCACGGTCTTGGTGCCGACCCCGGTGTGCACGACGACGCCCATCTCCTCGATGGTGCGGCGCAGCGCCTCGCCGCCGCCCTCGTCCACCTGGACGGGCATCAGCCGGGGCGCGAACTCGACCACGTGGGTCTCCAGGCCGAGGCCCTTGAGCGCGCCGGCCGCCTCCAGGCCGAGCAGGCCGCCGCCGACCACCGCACCGACGTTGGCGGTCGCCGCGTACGCCTCGATGGCCTCCAGGTCCTCGATGGTCCGGTAGACGAAGCAGCCCTCGGCGTCCTTGCCGTCGACCGGCGGGACGAACGGGTAGGAGCCGGTGGCCAGCACCAGGGTGTCGTAGCCGATCGTGTTCCCGGCCGCGGTGGTGACGGTCTTCGCCGTCCGGTCGATCGAGGCGACGGGGGAGGAGAGGTGCACCTCGAAGCCGTGCTTGTCGGCGAAGCCCTCCTCGGCGAGCAGCAGGTCGTCGGCGGACTTGCCGGAGAAGTACGAGGTGAGGGCGACGCGGTCGTAGGCGTGCCGGGGCTCCTCGGCGAGGACGACGACCCGGTAGCGGTCGGCGGCGCCGGTGTCGGCCAGGGCTTCCAGGAAGCGGTGGCCGACCATGCCGTACCCGACCAGGACGACGGTCGGCTTGCTGGTGGTCATCGGGCTGGTGGTCATCGCGAGGGCCCTCCGGGGGTCGTGCTCTGGGTGGTGAGCAGGTGCAGCGGGTGTGCTGACAGGGCCTCGTCGCCCTCCCAGGTGCCGGCGAGGTCGCCGACGGTGCCGAGGTCGCCGAGCAGGACGCCGCCGACCAGGCGGTCGCCGCCCAGGTCGTCGCGGCGGACGATGACCTTGCGGTAGGTGCCGCGGCTGGCGTCGGCGAGCCGGACGACCCGGTCGCCGGGGCCGGCGGGCGAGGTCTCGCCGAAGGCGGCGAGGTCCAGCGGCGCCGAGTCGGGGCCGGCCAGGGTGAGCCGGGTGAGCAGCCGGCTGCCCCGGTACGGGGCGTCCTGGCCGCACAGCAGCCGGGCCAGCCGGTCGGCCTGCGCGAGGGCGGGCCCGGCCAGGCCGTAGACGGTGCCGCGGTGTTCGGCGCAGTCGCCGACGGCGTGGACCGCCGGGTCGGAGGTGCGCAGCCGGTCGTCGACGACGATGCCGCGCCGCACCTCCAGTCCGGCCGCGGCGGCGAGGCCGGTGCGCGGCCGAACGCCGGTGGCGATGACGAGGAGTTCGGCGTCCAGCCGGAAGCCGTCGGCGAGTTCGACGCCGGTGATCCGGCGGTCCTCGGTGAGCGCGGAGCGCACCCGGCACTCGGTGTGCACCTCGACGCCGAGTTCGGCGAGGTGGGCGCGGAGCAGCCCGGCGGCCTCCTCGTCGAGGTGGCGCTCCATCAGGTGCTCGCCCTGGTGGGCCAGCACCACCTGGACGCCGCGGGCGGCGAGCGCCCGGGCGGCGCTCACCCCGAGGAGTCCGCCGCCGACCACCACGGCCTGCCGGACGCCCGGCAGGTGCCGGTCGATCAGCTCGCAGTCGGCCATGGTGCGGAAGGCGAACACCCCGGTGGGCAGCTCGTGCCGCTCGCGGCCGGTCAGCGCGTCGTCGAACAGGCCGCGCAGCGGCGGCAGGACGGGGTTGGAGCCGGTGGCGAGGACCAGGTGGTCGTACGCGACGGCGGCGCCGTCGTCGCACTGCACCAGGCGGTGCTCGCGGTCGATCCGGACGGCCCGGGCCCGGCGGCACTCCACCTGCGGGGGGAGCGCCGCCAGGGCCGCGGTGTCCGGCGCGTAGCGGCCGGCCAGCACGTCGGCGAGCAGGACCCGGTTGTAGGGGGCGTGCTCCTCCTCGGCGAGCAGCGTCACCCGGCCGGCGCCGTGGGCGGTGAGCTGCTGGGCGAGCCGGTGGCCGGCCATGCCGCCGCCGATCACCACGATCCGCGGCTCCGCTGTGCTGTCCGTCGCTGTCATGCCCTTGAGCATGGTTGCCGGACGTTTCCCGGCCGGGGCCGCTCTGTTTCGCGAGCGGAAAGTCGACCTCAGCGGCGCGCGGGGCGCGCTGTGAGCCCCCGGGTCAGGCGAGCTGGGCGGCCTGCAGTCCGGCGTACGCCCCGCCGCTGCGCAGGAGTTCGGCGTGCGAGCCGATCTCGGCGATCCGGCCGCGGTCCATCACCACGATCCGGTCGGCGTTCCTGATCGTGGAGAGCCGGTGGGCGACCACGAACACCGTCCGGCCCTCGACCAGCCGGGCGAGCGCCTGTTGCACCAGCGCCTCGGAGCGGGAGTCCAGGGCGGAGGTCGCCTCGTCGAGGATCAGCACCCGAGGGTCGCGGATCAGCGCCCGGGCGATCGCCAGGCGCTGCTTCTGCCCGCCGGACAGCCGGGCGCCGCGCTCGCCGACGACGGTGTCCAGGCCCTGCGGCAGCCGGTCGATGAACTCCAGTGCGTTGGCGTCCCGCAGCGCGGCCCGCACGGTCTCCTCCGGCACGTCCTTCAGGCCGTAGGTGACGTTCTCCCGGACGCTGCCCTCGAACAGGATGGACTCCTGCGGCACCACGGACAGGAACTTGCGGTAGCTGCGCAGGTCGAGCTGCTCCATGTCGGTGCCGTCGAGCAGGATCCGGCCCTCGCCCGGCCGCAGGAAGCCGATCAGCAGGTTGAGCACCGTCGACTTGCCCGCGCCGGAGCCGCCGACCAGCGCGATCGTCTCGCCCGGCCGCACGGTCAGGTCGAAGCCGCTCACCGAGGGCTCCTCGCCGCCCGGGTAGGTGTGCCCGACGCCGCGGAACTCGATCCGGCCGGTGACCTGCGCGACCTCCGCCTTGCCGGAGTTCTCCTCCAGGTCGGGGGCCTGCAGCACCTCGCCGACCGAGCGGACGGACTCCAGCCCCCTGCCGAGCTGCGGGGTCAGCGTCAGCAGGGTGGTGACCGAGCCGGTCAGGCTGGAGAAGTACGCGCTGAGCATCACCACCGCGCCCGGGGTGACGTCCAGCCAGCCGTAGTAGGCGACCAGCGCCGAGCCGGCCAGGCAGCCCACCCCGATCGCGTTGAGCAGGATCCAGGCGAGCGAGCCGAACCGGCCGTTGAGCAGGTCGAGGCGGAGCCCGGCGTCCAGCACCCGGCCGAGGGTGCGGTCCATCCGGCGCAGCGCGGTCCGCTCCAGACCGTGCGCCCGGGTGATCGGGATCAGCGTGGTCATCTCGCCGACCCGCGACGACAGTTGCTCGACCTCCTGCCGGAAGGACTCGTTCTGGCTGCGCAGCCGCTCCCGCAGTCGGACGACCAGCAGTGCCGCGGCCGGCACGACCACCACGAACACCGGCAGGAAGGCCGGGGTCTGCACCCCGATGACGACCAGGCCGCCGCTGAGGGTGGCGATCGCGGCGAGGCCGTTGTCGGCGGTCTGCTGTGAGGCGTTCTCGATGCCCTCGACGTCGCGGATCACCTTGGCCTGCAGCACGCCGGCGCTGACCCGCGAGTGGTAGCCGATGGACAGCTGCTGCATCCGGTGGCAGAGCGCCGAGCGCAGCCGGGTGCCCATCCGCCGGATCGAGCCGTGCATCCAGTGCACGTACAGCAGGTGCAGCGGCAGGTTGAGCAGCAGGATCACCAGCAGCACCGCGGAGTTCCACCACAGCACGGAGACCGGCCGGTGCCGGACGACCACGTCCACGATGTTCGCGGTGATCAGCGGCAGCAGCCAGACCGGGGCGTGCTTGGCGAGGAACACGGCGACGGCCAGGGCGACGCGCCCCCGGTCGGGCCGGAAGAGGTAGAGGAGGGTGCGGACGGGGTGCTCGCCCCGGTAGCGGTGGCTGAGCGGTCCCTGGGGCAGCGCCATGGACGGTTCCTGGGGGAGGAGTTCGGTGCGGGGGCGGCACCATCCTGGCAGCCCGGTGCCGCACTGCGGCTGGCCGGAACCGGACAGCCGGCGGTCAGCCGCCGCCCTCGCACCGCTCCAGCCGCACCGCGCACGCCTTGAACTCCGGCATCCGGGACACCGGGTCGAGCGCCGGGTTGGTGTGCACGTTCGCGTTGGCCGCGCCCGGCCAGTGGAACGGCATGAACACCGTGTCCGGCCGGATCGCCGTGGTGAGCCGCGCGGGGGTGACGGTCCGTCCGCGCCGGCTCACCACGGCCACCTGCTCGCCGTCGCGCACCCCGAGCCGCTCGGCGAGCCTCGGGTGCAGTTCGACGAACGCACCGGGCGCGGCCGCGTTCAGCTCGGCCACCCGGCGGGTCTGCGCACCGGACTGGTACTGCGCCAGCACCCGGCCGGTGGTCAGGCGCACCGGGTACTCCTCGTCCGGCTCCTCACCCGCCGGACGGTGGTGCACCGCGGTGAACCTGGCCCGCCCGTCCGGCGTCGCGAACCGGTCGAGGAACAGCCGCGGGGTGCCCGGGTGGTCCGCCGACGGGCACGGCCAGAACACCCCCTCCTCGGCCTCGATCCGCTCGTAGCTGATCCCCGCGTAGTCCGCGGCACCGCCGGCCGACGCCCGGCGCAGCTCGTCGAACGCCTTCTCCGGCTCGGTCGGGAAGCCCTCGCCGTGGCCGAGCCGCCCGGCCAGCGCGTGCAGCACCTCCAGGTCGCTGCGCACCCCCGCGGGGGCCTCGGCCGCCTTGCGGCGCAGGATCACCCGGCCCTCCAGGTTGGTCATGGTGCCGGTCTCCTCCGCCCACTGGGTGACCGGCAGCACCACGTCCGCGAGCGCCGCCGTCTCGGAGAGCACCACGTCGCTGACGGCCAGGAAGTCCAGCGACCGCAGCCGCTCCGTCACGTGCGCCGAACGCGGCGCCGACACCACCGGGTTGGAGCCCGCCAGCAGCAGCGTCCGCACGTCCGTGCCGAGCGAGTCCAGCAGCTCGTACGCGCTGCGCCCCGGAGCCGGCAGCGCGTCCGGGTCGACACCCCACACCGCGGCGACGTGGGCGCGTGCCGCCGGGTCGTCCAGCTTGCGGTAGCCGGGCAGCTGGTCGGCCTTCTGGCCGTGCTCGCGGCCGCCCTGGCCGTTGCCCTGCCCGGTGAGGCAGCCGTACCCGGCGTGGAGCCGGCCGGCGTTGCCGGTGGCCAGGCAGAGGTTGATCCAGGCGCTCACCGTGTCGGTGCCCTTGGCCTGCTGCTCGGGGCCGCGGGCGGTCAACACCATGCCCGTCCCCGCCTCGCAGAACAGCCGCACCGCCTCGCGCAGGTGCGGCAGCGGCACCCCCGTCACCGACTCGACGTGCTCGGGCCAGTGCGCCATCGCGGCCGCGCGGGTCTCCGCCCAGCCGGTGGTCCGCCCGGCGATGAACGCCTCGTCGGTGCGGCCCTCGGCGACCACCAGGTGCAGCATGCCGAGCGCCAGCGCCAGGTCGGTGCCGGGCCGCGGGGCGAGGTGCAGGTCGGCGAGTTCGGCCGTCCGGGTGCGCCGCGGGTCGACGACGACCAGCTTGCCGCCGTTCTCCTGCAGCTCGCGCAGGTAGCGGACGAACGGCGGCATGGTCTCCGCCGGGTTGCCGCCGACCAGGATCACGCAGCCCGCCCGCGGGATGTCCTCGACCGGGAACGGCAGCCCCCGGTCCAGCCCGAACGCCCGGATGCCGCCGGCCGCCGCGGAGGACATGCAGAACCGGCCGTTGTAGTCGATCGCCGAGGTGCCCAGCACCACCCGCGCGAACTTGCCCAGCAGGTACGCCTTCTCGTTGGTCAGCCCGCCGCCGCCGAACACCCCGACGGCGTCCCGGCCGTGCGCGGCGGCGGTGACCGTCACCGCCCCCGCGATCCGGTCCAGCGCCTCGTCCCAGGAGGCCGGGCGCAGCTCCCCGCCGGTGCGCACCAGCGGGGTGGTCAGCCGGGCGCCGGGGGCGAGCACCGCGGCGGCGTTCGCGCCCTTGCCGCAGAGCGCCCCCCGGTTCACCGGGAAGCCGGGCCGCTCCACCACGGCGACCGGGACGGGCCCGTCCGTGCGGCGCAGCCCCATCCCGCACTGCAGCGCGCAGTACGGGCAGTGGGTGTCGGTCGCGGCATCGTTCATGCCCCCACGGTGCTACCGCGCTGTTTCGCCGCCGCGGCCCGCAGGTTACGGCCCCCGCACACCGCCCTCACCAGGGCCCGCGGCGGCTGTGAGGCCAGGGAAACCAGTCGTGACCACCGGGCAACGGCGGGGAAACAGCGGTGGACGACGCTGGACGGCATGACGCCGATCCCCACGCTCGTCGCCGCCCCCACCGCCCCCGCCACCGTCACGGCCGCCGGGGCCACCGCCCCGCCGCGGCCGGTACGGGTCCTGCACGCGGCCCGCCGCCCGGCCCTGGTGCTGGTCGCGCACGGCTCCCGGGATCCCGCCGCCGGAGCGGAGATCGCCCGCCTGGTGGACCGGCTGCGCGCCGCCAGACCCGAACTCGACGTCCGGCTCGGCCACCTCGGCCTCAACGCGCCGCTGCTCCCCGAGGTCCTCGACGGCCTGAGCGGCCCGGCCGTCCTCGTCCCGCTGCTGCTCAGCCGCGGCTACCACGCCAGGGTCGACATCCCCGCCGCGCTCGCCGCCGCCCCGCAGGTCACCGGCACGGTCGCCGCCCCGCTCGGCCCGCACCCGCTGCTCGCCGAGGCACTCGCCGCCCG
>NZ_JBEYFP010000051.1:0-22204 GCF_040634455.1 Kitasatospora sp. NPDC007106 | reverse complement strand
GCCGGGAAGCCCCGCGACGGGGCTTCCCGGCCGTTGCGGCGTCGTACGGTGGTAACGAGTGCACGGCCGCCCGGCAAGGACCGGGCGGCGTCCGACAGTGGAAGGCGTGACCAGATGGTGGAGATCAAGACCCCCGAGCAGATCGCGAAGATGCGGGCGGCCGGGCTGGTCGTCGCCGAGGCGCTCAAGGCCTGCCGGGAGGCGGTCGCCCCGGGCATCACCACCCAGGAGCTGAACGACATCGCCGACAAGGTCATCACCGACCACGGCGCGACCTCCAACTTCCGCGCCCACCACGGCGGCCTCTGGTTCCCCGGTGTGATCTGCGCCTCGGTCAACGACGAGATCGTCCACGGCATCCCGGGGGAGCGGGTGCTGCAGGAGGGCGACCTGATCTCCATCGACTGCGGCGCCATCCTCGACGGCTGGCACGGCGACGCGGCGATCACCGTCGCGGTCGGCGAGACCGCGGCGGAGCACCTCCAGCTGAGCCGGGTCACCGAGGGCTCGATGTGGGCCGGCATCGCCCAGATGAAGAAGGGCAACCGGCTGGTCGACGTCTCCCGCTCGATCGAGTCGTTCATCCGCCGCCAGCCGCTGCCCCCCAAGGGCAAGTGGGGCATCGTCGAGGGCTACGGCGGCCACGGCATCGGCACCGCGATGCACATGGAGCCGCACGTGCTGAACTACGTGGCCGGCCGCGGCAAGGGCCCGAAGCTGATCCCGGGCACCGTGCTGGCGATCGAGCCGATGGTGACGCTCGGCACCCCGCACTCCGCCGTGCTGGAGGACGACTGGACGGTCGTCACCACCGACAAGAGCTGGGCCTCGCACTGGGAGCACTCGGTGGCCGTCACCGAGCAGGGCCCGCTGGTGCTCACCGCCTTCGACGGAGGCCGCGCGGAGCTGGCCAAGTTGGGCGTCACCGCGGCCCCGGACCCGCTGGCCTGACCCGGACGGACAGGAGCGAAGGACCCGGAGGTTTCGCCCTCCGGGTCCTTCGCCCTATTTTTGTCTGCTGACAGCCGTACGAGGAGAAGAGAGAACAGTGCTCAAGGGCTTCCGTGACTTCATGATGCGCGGGAACGTCGTCGACATGGCCGTCGGTGTGGTCATCGGTGCGGCGTTCACCGCCGTCGTGACCGGCTTCGTCACGGCGTTCCTCACCCCGCTGGTGGGCGTGGTGGTCGGCGCCGCGGGCGACTTCGCCAGCTACAGCGCGCACATCGGCGGCGTGACCTTCCCGTACGGGCAGTTCCTCAACGTCCTGATCGCCTTCGTGCTGACCGCCGCCGTGCTGTACTTCTGCGTCGTGCTGCCGGTGACCAAGGCCACCGCCCGCTACATGCCGAAGAAGCCGAAGACCCCGAAGCGTCCCTGCCCCGAGTGCCTGACCGAGATCCCCGAGGCCGCCCGCCGCTGCGCGGCCTGCACCGCGGTGGTCCAGCCGGTCGTTCCGGTGCCCGCCCAGTACTGAGGGTGACCGGCCGAGCCGTTTTGGCGTCCGCTTGGAGCCTGTCGTAGACTGATGCGTCGGCTCACTCGTAGCGTGCTTCGGCACGCCCTCTTCCCAAGCAGGAATCCCGCGAGGGCTCTTTCAGGCAGGGGTGGGGTGGACCCAGGCTCGCACGAGCGTGCCGCATGCGGTAGCCGGCCCCGGAAGGTGGATCTCGCAGTTCATGGCAAAGAAGCAAGGCGCCATTGAGATCGAGGGCACCGTGATCGAGTCTCTTCCGAACGCCATGTTCAAGGTCGAGCTGCAGAACGGTCACAAGGTCCTCGCGCACATCAGCGGCAAGATGCGGATGCACTACATCCGTATCCTCCCGGACGACCGGGTCGTGGTGGAGCTGAGCCCCTACGACCTGACGCGTGGTCGGATCGTCTACCGCTACAAGTAAGCAAACCGTCAGATCTAGACCCGGAGAACCTGAACATGAAGGTCAAGCCGAGCGTCAAGAAGATCTGCGACAAGTGCAAGGTGATCCGCCGCCACGGCCGGGTCATGGTGATCTGCGACAACCTGCGCCACAAGCAGCGCCAGGGCTGATCTCTCCCAGCATTTCTCGTAGTACTTCGCGCGACGCGCACAACGTCATACGCGGGCTGCCCGATCCGACCCCCTGAGGGACGGACTGCCACCCCCGGTCAGAGGCCGGGGCTCCCTCGCCGAGAGGCGACGGAGTAGGCGGCACGCAAGACCTCTGAAGAACCACAGGAGCCATGAATGGCACGCCTCGCCGGCGTTGATCTCCCCCGCGAGAAGCGGATCGAGATCGCCCTCACGTACGTGTACGGCATCGGCCGCACCCGCGCCCAGCAGACCCTCGCCGAGACCGGTGTGAGCCCCGACGTCCGGGTTCGCGACATCTCCGAGGAAGACCTCATCAAGCTGCGCGAGTACATCGACGCCAACTACAAGGTGGAGGGTGACCTCCGCCGTGAGGTCGCCGCCGACATCCGCCGCAAGGTCGAGATCGGCTGCTACGAGGGCCTGCGCCACCGTCGCGGCCTGCCCGTCCGCGGCCAGCGCACCCACACCAACGCGCGTACCCGCAAGGGCCCGCGTCGCGCGATTGCCGGCAAGAAGAAGCCGGGCAAGAAGTAGTCCGTCCCGTAACCGGACATCCCTCCGGCCCGCGGGTTAGCGGACCGACCACCTCATCAGGAGAACAGACTTATGCCCCCCAAGGGTCGTCAGGCTGCCGGCGCGAAGAAGATCCGCCGCAAGGAGAAGAAGAACGTCGCTCACGGGCACGCCCACATCAAGAGCACGTTCAACAACACCATCGTTTCGATCACCGACCCCTCGGGCAACGTGATCTCCTGGGCCTCTGCCGGCCACGTCGGCTTCAAGGGCTCGCGCAAGTCCACCCCGTTCGCCGCGCAGATGGCCGCCGAGGCCGCCGCGCGTCGTGCGCAGGAGCACGGCATGCGCAAGGTCGACGTCTTCGTCAAGGGTCCCGGCTCCGGCCGTGAGACCGCGATCCGCTCCCTCCAGGCCACCGGCCTCGAGGTCGGCTCGATCCAGGACGTCACCCCCACCCCGCACAACGGCTGCCGCCCGCCGAAGCGCCGCCGCGTCTGACGCTGCGCCTTCGGGCACGCCTTCGGGCACACGGCAGGCCCCCACGGGTCCGCAGTAGTACGTGCGTCGGCCTCCCGCCTGGTGCGGGAGGCCGTACGCTTGAGTCCATCGGCATCAAATAGTGGGTGCCGAAGACAACTGGAGGAACACCTCTCATGCTGATCGCTCAGCGTCCCTCGCTGACCGAAGAGGTCGTCGACGAATTCCGCTCGCGGTTCGTGATCGAGCCGCTGGAGCCGGGCTTCGGCTACACCCTCGGCAACTCGCTCCGCCGCACCCTCCTCTCCTCGATCCCCGGTGCCGCTGTCACCAGCATCCGGATCGACGGCGTCCTGCACGAGTTCACCACCGTGCCGGGCGTCAAGGAGGACGTGACCGACCTCATCCTCAACATCAAGCAGCTGGTCGTCTCCTCGGAGCACGACGAGCCGGTCGTGATGTACCTGCGCAAGCAGGGCCCGGGTGTGGTCACCGCCGCCGACATCGCCCCGCCGGCGGGTGTCGAGGTGCACAACCCCGAGCTCGTCCTCGCCACGCTCAACGGCAAGGGCAAGCTGGAGATGGAGCTGACCGTCGAGCGCGGCCGCGGCTACGTCTCCGCCGTCCAGAACAAGGCCTCCGGCCAGGAGATCGGCCGCATCCCGGTCGACTCGATCTACAGCCCCGTGCTGAAGGTCACCTACAAGGTCGAGGCCACCCGAGTCGAGCAGCGGACCGACTTCGACAAGCTCATCGTCGACGTCGAGACCAAGCCCGCCATGCGTCCCCGCGACGCCATGGCCTCGGCCGGCAAGACCCTGGTGGAGCTGTTCGGCCTCGCCCGCGAGCTGAACATCGACGCCGAGGGCATCGACATGGGCCCGTCCCCGACGGACGCCGCCCTGGCCGCCGACCTGGCGCTGCCGATCGAGGAGCTGGAGCTCACCGTCCGCTCCTACAACTGCCTCAAGCGCGAGGGCATCCACACCGTGGGTGAGCTCGTCGCCCGCTCGGAGGCCGACCTGCTCGACATCCGCAACTTCGGTGCGAAGTCGATCGACGAGGTCAAGGCGAAGCTGGCCGGCATGGGTCTGGCCCTCAAGGACAGCCCGCCCGGGTTCGACCCGACCGCCGCCGCCGACGCCTTCGGCGCCGATGACCTGGACGACCAGGGCTACGCGGAGACCGAGCAGTACTAAGAAGAATTCGGGACGGGGGCGGCCCTTCGCGGACCGCCCCCGCCACCGTGCAAGTCGTACGGGCACGGTGCCCGTACGCCCGCTGCGGTACCTGGTACGGCCGCAGTCGGAGATACGAGGAGTCATTCCATGCCGCGTCCCACCAAGGGTGCCCGCCTCGGCGGCGGCCCGCACCACGAGCCCCTGCTGCTCGCCGGTCTGGCCCGTGAGCTGTTCCAGTACGGCCGCATCACCACCACCGAGGCCAAGGCCCGCCGCCTGCGCCCGCTGGCGGAGAAGCTGATCACCAAGGCGAAGAAGGGCGACATCCACAACCGTCGCCTGGTGCGCAAGACCATCACCGACGTCTCGGTGCTGCACACCCTCTTCACCGAGATCGCGCCGCGCTTCGAGAACCGTCCCGGCGGTTACACCCGCATCACCAAGATCGGCACCCGTCGCGGCGACAACGCCCCGATGGCCGTGATCGAGCTGGTCGAGGGCGAGATCGCCACCAAGGCCACCGTCGCCGAGGCCGAGGCCGCCGCCAAGCGCGCGGTCAAGGAGGCCGAGGAGGCCAAGGTCGAGGAGACCAAGGCCGACGAGGCCGAGGCCGCGGAGACCACCGAGGCCTGACGCCCCCAAGGTGTCACCCGGGCCCGCCCTCCCCATCCGTGGGGAGGGCGGGCCCGAGCACTTCCCGCAGGCAGCCCTCCCAGGAGAACGAAGTGGCCAACGACTGTGCCGAGCAGCCCCCCGTCAAGGACGGCCCGGCCGAGGGCTTCCGCCGGATCCGGCTCGACCTCGCCTACCACGGCGCGGACTTCTCCGGCTGGGCCCGCCAGCGGGGGCGGCGCACCGTCCAGGAGGAGATCGAGAACGCCCTGCAGATCGTCACCCGCAGCGCCATCGGCTTCCCGCTGACCGTGGCCGGCCGCACCGACGCCGGTGTGCACGCCCGCGGCCAGGTCGCCCACGTCGACCTCCCCGAACAGCTGTGGGCCGAGCACGGCGAGAAGCTGCTCCGCCGCCTCGCCGGCCGGCTCCCCGCCGACGTCCGCGTCTACCGGATCTCCGAGGCCCCGCACGGCTTCGACGCCCGCTTCGCCGCGGTCTGGCGCCGCTACGCCTACCGGGTCGCCGACCACCCCGGCGGCGTCGACCCGCTGCTGCGCGGCCACGTCCTGTGGCACGACCGCCCGGTCGACGTCGACAGGATGAACGAGGCCGCCCGGCTGCTGCTCGGCGAGCACGACTTCGCCGCGTACTGCAAGAAGCGCGAGGGCGCCACCACCATCCGCACCCTGCTCGAACTCCACTGGGAGCGGGTGCCGATCGACGCCTACGCCGCCCAGGAGGGCAGCCTCGCCGTCGCGACGGTGCGCGCCGACGCCTTCTGCCACAACATGGTCCGCTCGCTGGTCGGCGCCATGCTGCTGGTGGGCGACGGCCACCGGCCGGTCGACTTCCCCGGCCAGGTCCTCGCCGGCCGGGTCCGCAACTCCGCGGTCAACGTCGTCCGCCCGCACGGCCTCACCCTGGAGGAGGTCGGCTACCCCGCCGACGGCGAGCTCGCCGAACGCAACCGCCTCGCCCGCCGGATGCGGACCCTGCCCGGCCAGGCGTGACGCCGGTGCGGCGGTGAACGTCACGCCGGCCCGGCGGTAAAACGGTTTGGGGCCCGGCGCGCCCGCTTGGCACAATCCGACGCATGGGACACGTCGAGATTTCGCACCTTGAGTACTACCTGCCGGACGGGCGGGTGCTGTTCGACGACGCGTCCTTCCGGGTCGGCGAGGGCACCGCGGTCGCGCTGGTCGGCGCCAACGGCGCCGGCAAGACCACCCTGCTCCGCATGATCGCCGGCGACGTGCAGCCGCACGGCGGCACCGTCACCGTCACCGGCGGTCTCGGCGTGATGCGCCAGTTCGTCGGCACCACCGGCCGCGAGGACCACCGGGAGACCCCCGGCGCCCTGCCCGCCGACGCCTCCGTCCGCGACCTGCTGGTCTCCGTCGCCCCCGAGCGGATCGCCACCGCCGCCCGCGCGGTGGACGCCGCCGAGCTCGCCATGCTCGCCCAGGACGACGAGAAGACCCAGATGCGCTACGCCCAGGCGCTCGCCGACTGGGCGGACGCCGACGGCTACGACTACGAGACGGTCTGGGACGTCTGCACCACCGCCGCCCTCGGCATGCCCTTCGACCGCGCCCAGTTCCGCGGCCTGAACACCCTCTCCGGCGGCGAGCAGAAGCGGCTCGTCCTGGAGGCGCTGCTCCGCGGCCCCGAGGAGGTCCTGCTGCTCGACGAGCCGGACAACTACCTCGACGTGCCCGGCAAGCGCTGGCTGGAGGAGGCCATCAAGGCCACCAACAAGACCGTGCTCTTCATCTCGCACGACCGCGAGCTGCTCTCCCGCACCGCCGAGAAGATCATCAGCGTCGAGACCGGCGCGGCCGGCAGCAGCGTCTGGGTGCACGGCGGCGGCTTCGACTCCTTCCACGACGCCCGCCGCGCCCGCTTCGAGCGCTTCGAGGAGCTGCGCCGCCGCTGGGACGAGGAGCACGCCAAGCTCAAGAAGCTCGTCGTCACCCTGCGCCAGGCGGCCGCGGTCAGCCACGAGATGGCCTCCCGGTACGCCGCCGCGCAGACCAGGCTCAAGAAGTTCGAGGACGCCGGCCCGCCGGAGGCGCCGCCGCGCGAGCAGTCGATCACCATGCGCCTCAAGGGCGGCCGCACCGGCGTGCGCGCCTTCACCGTGAAGGGCCTGGAGCTCAGCGGCCTGATGAAGCCCTTCGACCTGGAGGTCTTCTACGGCGAGCGGGTCGCGGTGCTCGGCTCGAACGGCTCCGGCAAGTCGCACTTCCTTCGGCTGCTGGCCGGCGACGGCACGGTGAAGCACGAGGGCGACTGGAAGCTCGGCGCCCGCGTGGTGCCCGGCCACTTCCGGCAGACCCACGCCCACCCGGAGCTGTTCGGCCGCACGATCCGCACCGTCCTGGAGGAGGAGCACGCCCTCGGCCGCGGTGCCGCGATGGCCGCGCTGCGCCGCTACGAGCTCGACCGCCAGGAGGAGCAGAAGTTCGAGTCGCTCTCCGGCGGCCAGCAGGCCCGGCTGATGATCCTCAAGCTGGAGCTGTCCGGCGTGACGGCGCTGCTGCTCGACGAGCCCACCGACAACCTGGACCTGGAGAGCGCCGAGGCGCTGCAGCAGGGCCTGGAGGCGTTCGACGGCACCGTGCTGTGCGTCACCCACGACCGCTGGTTCGCCCGCAGCTTCGACCGCTACCTGGTGTTCGGCTCGGACGGCCGGGTCTACGAGTCGCCGGAGCCGGTCTGGGACGAGACCAGGGTGGTGCGCGACCGCTGAGGCGTTTTGACCCCCCGCGGGGCGCCCGGTAAGCTGGCGACTTGTTGTGCGTATTGGCTCGCTCTATCTCACGTGAGAGGTCGGTACGCCGGAGACATCTGGCCGACGATCAGCGGCTCCCCTTGAATTGCGTCCAAGGTGGGTCGAGCTGTTCTCATCGTCCGGTGCTCCTGTCAGGACCCACTCACTGAAAAGCGAAGGCTACGACCGTGCGTACGTACAGCCCCAAGCCCGGCGACGTCCAGCGTCAGTGGCACGTGATCGACGCGACCGACGTCGTGCTCGGCCGCCTGGCCTCCCAGGCCGCCAACCTCCTGCGGGGCAAGCACAAGGCGATCTACGCGCCGCACGTTGACACTGGTGACTTCGTCATCATCATCAACGCCGACAAGGTGCACCTGTCGGGCAACAAGAAGACCCAGAAGATGGCCTACCGCCACAGCGGCTTCCCGGGCGGTCTCCGCTCGGTGCGCTACGACGACCTCCTGGACAAGAACCCGGAGAAGGCCGTCGAGAAGGCCATCAAGGGCATGATCCCGAAGAACAGCCTCGGCCGTCAGATGCTCTCGAAGCTCAAGGTCTACTCGGGCGACCAGCACCCGCACGCTGCCCAGCAGCCGGTGCCGTTCGAGATCACCCAGGTCGCGCAGTAATTCCGGCCGCAAGACCCCATCACTGAGTAGCGAGAGCTGAGGAACACCGTGGCCGAGACTGCCATCGAGAACACCCTCGAGGTTGACTTCGACGAGAACGTCGAGGAGTACACCTCGGAGACCGAGTACACCACCGAGTCGCTGGCCGGCCGCTTCGGCGAGGCCACCCCCGGCGCCGGCCTCGGCCGCCGCAAGGAGGCGATCGCCCGCGTGCGCATCGTCCCGGGCACCGGCCAGTGGAAGATCAACGGTCGCACCCTGGAGAACTACTTCCCCAACAAGGTGCACCAGCAGACCGTCAACGAGCCGTTCAAGCTCCTGGAGCTCGACGGCCGCTACGACGTCGTGGCCCGCATCGCGGGTGGCGGCGTCTCCGGTCAGGCCTACGCGCTGCGCCTCGGCGTGGCCCGTGCCCTCAACGAGGCGGACGTGGACAACAACCGCGGCCCGCTCAAGAAGGCCGGCTTCCTGACCCGTGACGCCCGCGCCGTCGAGCGCAAGAAGGCCGGTCTCAAGAAGGCCCGCAAGGCGCCGCAGTACAGCAAGCGCTAATTGCACCCCGGGGGTGCGTGCCGCTCCGGTGGTGCGCACCCCCGGTGCAACCCGTACGCCCCGGAGTACCTCGTGTACTCCGGGGCGTCGTGCTCTCCCGCCCGGTGCGGACGGCGGGAGGGTGAAGAAACAACGAGCAGGGCGAAAAGGACGGGAACAGTGGGACGACTCTTCGGTACGGACGGGGTACGCGGCGTGGCCAACGAGGGCCTGACCGCCGAACTGGCCCTCGGCCTGTCGGTCGCTGCGGCACACGTGCTCGGCGACGCCGGCGCCTTCGAGGGACACCGGCCGGTGGCCGTGGTCGGGCGCGACCCGCGCGCCTCCGGAGAGTTCCTGGAGGCCGCCGTCATCGCGGGCCTGGCCAGCGCCGGCGTGGACGTGCTGCGGGTCGGCGTGCTGCCCACCCCGGCCGTCGCCTACCTCACCGGCGCGCTCGGCGCGGACTTCGGCGTCATGCTGTCCGCCAGCCACAACGCCATGCCCGACAACGGCATCAAGTTCCTCGCCCGCGGCGGCCACAAGCTGGACGACGCCATCGAGGACGCCATCGAGGAGCACTACCGCCGCTACGGTGTCGGCGGCAGCGAGGACTGGAAGCGCCCCACCGGCGCCGCCGTCGGCCGCGTCCGCCGGTACACCGAGGGCTTCGACAAGTACGTCGCCCACCTCGTCGCCGTCCTCCCGAACCGGCTCGACGGCGTCCGCGTGGTGATCGACGGCGCCCACGGCGCGGCCGCCCGGGTCGCCCCCGAGGCCTTCGCCCGCGCCGGCGCCGAGGTCGTCTACACCCTGGGCGCCGAGCCCGACGGCCTGAACATCAACGACGGCGTCGGCTCCACCCATCTGGACAAGCTCCGCGCCGCCATGAAGGAGCACCGCGCCGACCTCGGCATCGCCCTGGACGGCGACGCCGACCGCTGCCTGGCCGCCGACGCGGACGGCAACGAGGTCGACGGCGACCAGATCATCGCCGTCCTGGCCGTCGCCATGAAGGAGGCGGGCACGCTGCGCGGCAACACCGCCGTCGTCACGGTGATGTCCAACCTGGGCTTCAAGCTGGCCATGGAGCGCGAGGGCATCGACCTGGTGCAGACCGCGGTCGGTGACCGCTACGTGTTGGAGGCGATGAAGCAGCACGGCTTCGCGCTCGGCGGCGAGCAGTCCGGCCACGTCATCCTGCTCGACCACGCCACGACCGGCGACGGCACCCTCACCGGCCTGATGCTGGGCGCGCGACTGGCCGCCACCAAGCAGCCGCTGGCCGACCTCGCCACCGTGATGACCCGTCTGCCGCAGGTCCTGATCAACGTCAAGGGCGTCGACCGGAGCCGGGTCGCCAGCTGCGCCGAGCTGACCGCCGCGGTCGCCGAGGCCGAGGCCGAACTCGGCACCACCGGCCGGGTGCTGCTGCGCCCGTCCGGCACCGAGCCGCTCGTCCGCGTCATGGTCGAGGCCGCCGACGAGGCCCGCGCGAAGGCCGTCGCCGAGCGGCTCGCCGCAGTGGTGAAGACCCACCTGGGCTGACCGGGCCGTCCCGATCCGGCAAGCGAACGGCCACGGTTCGGTTCCGGTATGACAAATGCTTGATCTGGCGCCGGCTCAGTCGTGGTGTCCGATCACGTTGCCGATATCATCTGCTCGCACGAGTGGAAAGGGGCGGAGGCTCAGATGACCGATGGGGAACAGCAGGCACATGTGGCGGGTGCGCCGCAGACGGGCCAGCCTGTACCGCAGCCCGGCAGTTCGGCACCGGGCTACGGCTACCCACCGGCCCAGCCGGGTGCCGTGCCCTTCCCGCAGCAGCACGGGGCTCCCGGAGTCCCCGGCCCCGCCGCCACTCCGCCGCCCCGTCAGGGCGGCCCGGGCTACGGGCAGTTCCCGACGTTCGCCCAGCCGGGACAGCCACAGGGACGGTACGGGCCGAGCACGTTCCGGGCCTCCGACATAGACGAGCCGGACTGGTCGGCGCTGGCCGAGCAGAACGAGGCGGAGCAGCGCCGTCGCCGCAAGCGGATGTTCGCGATCGGCGGCGGCTCGGCCGCGGTGCTCGTGGTGGGCGGCATCGTGGCCGCCTCGCTCTACCTGACCGACGGGTCGGCGAGGGTGGAGGCCGATCCGTCGGCCTCGCCCTCGGTGTCGTCCAGCGCCTCGGACAAGGCCAGCCCGTCCGCCGGGCAGAGCACCAAGCGTGCGGCCAAGCCCGAGGACATACTCGGCCGGGGCAGCACGGACAAGGCTCCGCTCACCGTCGAGACGCTCTTCCCGAGCGCCACCATCACGGTGCAGGGCCGGTCGTACACCCGCAGCGCGGTGGACTTCAGCGGGGCGTGCGGCGACGTGACGACCAACGGCCTCGGCCCGCTGCTGCGGGACCAGCTGTGCCGCGGTCTCTACCGGGCCACCTATACCTCCGACAAGTCGGTCGTGACCATCGGTGTCGCGGTCTTCGACGACAAGGTGCAGGCGAGCAAGCTCGACGGCGCGTTCAAGGGCAACGTGCAGCCGCTGGTCAAGGACCAGACCCCGAAGTTCTGCTCGGACGCGGGCGCCTGTGCGATCACCCATGACTCGCTCGGGCGCTACCTGCACACCACGATCACCGGAAGCAAGGACGGCAGCCCCGTCTCGGGCACCGACAAGGACGCCAAGCAGGCCGGCGCGGACGTGACCTCCTCGCTCCGGGCCACCCTGCTCGCCCGCGGTGCCGAGGCCGCCAAGAAGGCCGGCTGAAGCCCCGGCTGACGGAGTATTCGATGGAGTGGGGGAGGCGGACGGCCGTCGAGGCCGTCGTCGATCGACTGCGCGGGGTGGCGCCGCCGACCCGGCGGAGGCTGCTGGCCGCCGGTGCGGTGGTGCTGGCGCTGGCCGTGGTCCTCGGGTTGCTCCTGCGCGGCGAGGACCGGTCCGCGGCCGCCTCCGGTTCCGTCGGGGTCGGCCCGCTGCCGACCGCGGCGGACGGGGCGGGCGCCACGGGCTACGGGACGCCCGCCACGATGGCGGGGCTGCGCAAGCCCGACGGGCTGCACTTCGGCGTGAGCACCCCGGGTTCGCCGAACGAGCCGGAGACCGAGAACGTCTCCGCCTCGGCCGGCCGCCGGCCCACCGTCCAGGAGTACTTCGTCAACTGGGACGAGGAGTTCTCGGCGGACCGGGTGACCTCCTCGTACCACCTCGGCGCGGTCCCGCTGCTCACCTGGCAGCCGTCGGCGGGCAAGGACCAGGGTGACGACCAACCCGCCTACGCGCTCCGCAGGATCGCCTCGGGTGCCCACGACGGCTACGTGCGGCGGTTCGCGGACGCCGTGCGGGAGGTCCGCCAGCCCGTCGTCATCCGCTTCGCGCACGAGATGAACGCCGACTGGTACCCCTGGGCCGAGCAGCGCAGCGGGAACCGCCAGGGCGACTACGTCGCCGCCTGGCGCCACGTCCACGACGTCTTCGCGTCCCGGGGGGTCACCAACGTCCTCTGGTTCTGGTGCCCGAACATCCACCGCGGCACGGACAAGCACGAACTCGCCCGCTACTTCCCCGGTGACCAGTACGTGGACTGGATCGGCATGGACGGGTACAGCGAGAGCGAGAAGCGCGCCGACGAGGTCTTCGACGAGACCTACGCCGACCTGGTGTCCCTCTCGCAGAAGCCGATCTTCATCGGCGAGACCGGCGTCCGGCCCAACGTCAACAAGGCCCTGTGGACGGTCGACTTCTTCCGCTGGATCAAGGCCCACCCGCGGGTCGTCGGCTTCTCCTGGTTCCAGCACAGCGACGAGGAGGGCGGCCGCTACGACTGGCGGTTCACCACCTCGCCCGGAAGCGTCAAGGCCTTCCAGGACGGCCTCGCCGACCAGCGGCTGGTGCCCTGGCCGATGCGCTGAGGCCGCGCGGGCGGCCGGGGCCGCCCGCGCCGCCGCTCAGTCGTTGCTCGGAGCGGGCTGGACGCGCTCCAGCAGCAGGACCTTGATCTTGTGGAGCTCCCGGGTGCTGCTGACCTTGAACTGCTCCTGCAGGACGGTCCTGGTACCGGCCGCCATCTGGGCGAACGGGTTCGGCCCCGCGGCGGTGCTGACCAGCCAGAGCCGGTCCGAGTAGCGCGCGCACTCCGACGGGTCGTCGCACTCGGTGCCCTGGAAGCGCCCCAGGTCCTCCGGGTAGTACTGCAGCATCACGTCGGTGGGGGCCGGACGGTCGCGGAGCTCGTAGGCGAAGGCCCGTCGGGCGTTGAGCTGGCTGTTGAAGACCATGCCGTCACCGGGCTTCGCCTCGGCGGCGAGCAGCGCCGCCGCACCGCGGTAGTCGGGCTCGGCGACCGGGTTGTTCCGGATCGCCGCCATGGCCGACCGGTCGAGGACGGTGATGCCGGCCAGCAGGGTGGCCGCCAGGACGACGGCGACACCGCCGAGGGCGGTGTTGCGGCGCAGCGGGGAGAGGATCCAGGCGGTGCCGGCCGCCGCCAGGACCACGACGGGGGCGGCGGTGAAGAGCAGGTAGCGGTCGAGGAACAGGTGCAGCCGGTCGGCGGTGGCGAAGGTCAGCAGCGGCGGCAGCAGCGCCCAGACGGCCAGCAGCCCGACGTGGCGCCGCGCGGCCCAGAGACCGAGCAGGGCGAGGGCCAGGACGACGGCCGCCGCCGGCCAGGAGCCGAGCAGGTCCCTCGGGAGCTGCACGAGGTCGTCGCGGGTGGGGTTGTTCCAGGCGATCTGCTTGCTCTGGCTGTTGCCGCGCAGGACCAGGACGCTGATGCCGGCCAGGCCGAGGAGGGTGGCGAGCAGCCAGTTCAGTGCGACCGCTGCCCGCCGACTGCGGATCCAGGAGGTGAGGACGGCCGCTGCGTGGGCCGGTAGGACGAGCAGGCAGACCAGGTGGGCGGCACCGGCGAGGGTCAGGGTGACGCCGTACCAGGCCCATGCGGCCCCCGACCTGCCGTCGAGGCAGCGCAGCAGCAGGACGCCGGCCAGCAGGGAGAGCAGGACGGCGAAGGCGTAGGGCCTGGCCTCCTGGCCGTAGCGGGCGACCGCGGGCAGCAGCGCGAAGGCGGTGCCCGCACCCGCGCCGGTGAGCGAGGCGGAGAGGTCGGAGCCGCCGGCCGCCCGGTGGACCCGTCGGGCGAGCAGCGCGACGAGCGAGGCCGAGACCGCGATCGCGATGGCGGACGGCGTGCGCAGCGAGGCGGGGGAGTCGCCGAACGCCGGTGTCCACGCCCGCAGTAGCAGGTAGTAGGGCGCGATCACCGCGTCGATGTTGCTGAGCAGGGCGCGGAAGTCCGCGGTGTTCAGGGTGGCGGCCCACCAGCTGGCGTGCTCGTCGCGCCACATCTGCCGCGCGCCGATGCCGTCGAGGCAGCGGTACGCGGCGACGAGCGCGGGGAGGAGGACCGCGAGGACGCCCGCCGCGCGATGTCCCCGGCCCGACGGCCCGGTCTCCTCGTCGGTCGTGGCGGCGGGCCGCTCCGGCCCGGAGGGCGGTAGCGGCCTCTCCGCGGGCCGGAGGGCCGTCCGGAGCTGGTGAGGTTGCGTGCTCACTGTCGTTCCTTGGGTCCGTGGCGGGTGACGCCGGGTCAGTCGAGTCCGTCGGCGAGTTTGATCTGGCGGATGCCGTTGGAGAAGGCCCGCAGGGCCGCGGTGGTCTCGTCGAAACGCCAGTTGGCCTTGGCGCCCTGGTCCGCGTTGCGCTGGAACCAGATGAAGCCGATGACGTCCGGCTGCTTCGCCAGCCAGGCGAAGAAGTCGCTCGTCCAGGCGGGTTTGTAGGCGCTGCTGGTCTCGCGGCCGGTCTCGGTGATGAGGACGGGCTTCTTGGTGACGCCGCGCAGGGCGTCGAGGGTCGGGCCGAACGTCTCGTCCGCGGTGCGCTCGGAGTTCGTCCCGTAGCCCACCATCCCGGCCCAGTCCACGTAGTCGTCGCCCGGATAGAGCGCGGCGAGGTCGACGTCGGGCACCGGACGGAGGATGTTCGGGCTCCACACCCAGATGACGTTGGTCGCGCCCTCCTGGGCGAAGATGTCGTGGACGTGCCGCCAGGCCTGCACGTACTGGCCGCGCCGGTTGCCGTTCTTCTGCTCGGACCAGGGGTACCAGGTGCCGTTCATCTCGTGCGCGAACCGGATGGCGAGGGGCCAGCGCTGCTGGGCGACGCCCCGGGCGAACGCGTGGATGTACGCGTCGTGGGTGCCGTCGATGATCGTGGAGAGGCGGTACTCGGGCTGGTCGTCGCCGCCCGCCTCCTCACCGGCCCAGGGCTCCCACGCGAGGACGGGCAGGGTGCCGTGGTCGTAGGCGGCCTTCACGGCGGCCGGGTCGAAGTCCGCGTTCCACCGCACGAAGTACTCGGACATGGTCGGCCAGGCGCCGGAGGACTGCTTGATCCGCTGCAGCTCGGCTCCGGACCAGGGGGATTCCACGGTGCTGACGCCGAAGTACTTGCCGTTCGGCTTGGCGAAGACGGCGCGGTCCGGCATCGGGTGCGCCTTCTTCTCCGGCCGCAGCAGCTCCTCGAGGGCCGGCACGCCGGCGCTCTGTCCGAGACCCGCGTAGCGCGGCCCCCCGGCCTGCGCCGCGAGGGCGGACATCACGCCGTAGGTGAGCACGCAGAGCAGGGCGAGGTTGCCCGCCATCCACACGCGGAGGCGGATGCCGGAGCCGCGCTGCCACCAGCGGGGCTTCCTGCGGCGAGTAGCGGCCCGCTTAGACACTCATCATCACCGCGCCCACGAGCATGGCACTGCCCAGGAGATAGGGGATCGCGACCTTGGGGCTGCGGGCGCGCTCGCCGGCGAAGCTGTCGTCGCGGGTGCCCCACGAGGCGTTGTGCCCCATGCGGAAGAACCCGAGGAGACGGACCGGAAGCAGCACGAAGGTGTTGATCAGCATGAAGGCCGGAAGGTACAGCATGTCCTTGGACCGGTAGGCGAAGTGCCGACCGAACCGGACGGCCAGCGACACCGCGGAGAGCAGCGCGGCGAGGACGAGGACGAGGAGCGTGGACTTCCACTGCTCCACCGGCAGGGGCAGGTCGTTGTACAGGCTCGGGCCGCTGCGGTGCCAGGCGGCGACCGCCCAGGACGAGAAGCTGCCGAGCAGGACGAAGGGGATCAGGATGTCCACCAGGTAGAAGAGGGCGAGCATCCGGGCGCGCCGCAGCATCCACGGCAGCATCCGCAGCGTGTTGTACTGCGAACCCCGGGCCCAGCGGTACTGCTGCTTGGCGAGCTTGCGGAGTTCCAACGGAGCGTCGGTGTACACCAGCGAGGTCGACTGGTAGACGGTCCGGTACCCCTGCTTGAGCGTGTAGTTGGTGAGCGTCCGGTCGTCGCTCACCTCCAGGAACACACCGAGGAACTTCTCGCCGAGGAAGTCGTCCATGCAGTCGAGGAGGATCTGCCGCCGGAAGGCGATGGTGCGCCCGGGGAGGCAGCCGACGGTGCCCAGGACGCTCATGGCGGGCAGCGAGTACTGGCAGCGCACGCTCTCCAGCCAGTCGGCCCAGCGGGTGAGCAGGGACCGGCCCGGGTCGAGGATGCGCTGGCGCGTGGTCACGCCGCCGACCTCCGGGTCGCGGAACGGCTTGACCAGCTCGCTGAGCGTGGTGGGCGTCCAGACGGTGTCGGAGTCGACGAGCACGGCGATCTCGCCGGTGCAGACCTCCAGGCCGACCCGCAGCGCGTTCCGCTTCCCGGGGGTCTCGGTCCAGCGCCAGTAGACGCCGAGCTCGTCACAGACCTTTTCGAGCGTTTCGTTGCGCTTCCCGTTGATCACCACGACCATCTCGGTCGGCTGCTGTTCGATGATGCGGTCGAGCACCGAGTAGAAGAGGTCGGCCGGCTCGTCCACCACCGGGATGATCACCGAGGTGGTCGTGGTATGGGGCCTCAGCCAGGGCTGGTAACGACGGGTCAATATCAGCCGGGTGAGCCACAGCAGCCATACCACTGCCATGAAGACGGCGAACGGATAGACCGCTCGGACGGTCCACCACTGCCGGATCTCTAGTAGGAAGGCGAGCATCTGAGGACGGTTCCGTGTCCGATCGGGCGCAGGCGTGGAACAGGGCGCCCTGATACTACGGGTAGCCAGAAGTCGCCATTCCCGGCATATCGCCAGCTAACGGATGCAGGTGCGTCAGATCTCCCACCAATCGCGACACATTCGTGACGCCGGACCGGTCCGAGCGGATCGAACGGGCTCAGAGCTTGCGGAGCCGGGCCCGGCGGACCTTGTGGTCCTGGCCCTTCTGGAGGATCAGGGTGGCCCGGCCGCGGGTCGGCAGCACGTTCTCCAGCAGGTTGGGCTTGTTGATGGTGCGCCAGACCTGGCGGCCGTAGTCCATCGCCTCCTCCTCGGGGACCTCGGTGAAGCGCTGGAAGTAGGAGTTCGGGTCCTGGAAGGCCGTTTCGCGGAGCTTGCGGAAGCGGTCCAGGTACCAGCGTTCGATGTCGTCGGTGCGCGCGTCGACGTAGATGGAGAAGTCGAAGTAGTCGGCGACGGCGAGCCGGGTGCGGCCGTCGGTGCCGGGTAGGGCGGGCTGAAGGACGTTCAGGCCCTCGACGATGAGGATGTCCGGGCGTTCCACCGTCAGCCGCTCGTCCGGCACGATATCGTACACCAGGTGCGAGTAGACCGGGGCGGTGACCCTGTCCTTGCCCGCCTTCACGTCGGCGACGAACCGCATCAGCGCCCGCCGGTCGTACGACTCGGGGAAGCCCTTGCGGGCCATCAGGCCGCGCCGGCGCAGTTCGGCGTTGGGCAGCAGGAAGCCGTCGGTGGTGACCAGTTCGACCCGCGGGTGCTCGGGCCAGCGGGCCAGCAGCGCCTGCAGCAGCCGGGCGGTCGTCGACTTGCCGACCGCGACCGAGCCGGCCACGCCGATGACGAACGGGGTCCGGGTGCGTTCGGTGTCCGGTGTGTCCAGGAAGGTGCCCACCGCGCCGCGCAGCTCGTGCGTCGCGTGGATGTACAGGTTCAGCAGCCGGGACAGCGGCAGGTAGACGTCCCTGACCTCGTCCAGGTCCAGTGCGGTGCCCAGGCCGCGCAGTCGCTCGACCTCGTCGGCGGTCAGGGGCAGCGGGGTGCGCTCGCGCAGCGCGCTCCACTCGGCCCGGTCCAGATCCACGTACGGGGAGGGGGTGGGCGCCTGGGCGGCGCCCCTCGTACAGAGTTCGGTCAGCACATCCCCCATTGTGGTCCGTCCGGGCGCGGCGGGATGCTGTGGCATCGGTCACGCGCGGTGTCGGCAAGGCGTGACCGGGGTGAGCGGTGAGCGTGACCTGGGTGAACGAAACGCCGCATATGCTGGCACGCATGTGCGGAATCGTTGGATATGTGGGGTCCCAGTCGGCCCTCGACGTAGTGATCGCAGGCCTGCAGCGGCTGGAGTACCGGGGGTACGACTCCGCCGGTGTGGCCGTGCAGACCCAGGGGCTCGACGGGCAGTGGAGCCTCGCCACCGACAAGCGGGCCGGCAAGCTCGCCAACCTCCAGAAGTCCCTTGCCGAGACCCCGCTGCCGGCGGGCACCACCGGCATCGGCCACACCCGGTGGGCCACCCACGGCGGCCCCACGGACGCCAATGCCCACCCCCACCTCGACGACGACCGCAAGGTCGCCGTCGTCCACAACGGCATCATCGAGAACTTCGCGACCCTGCGGGCGGAGATCGCCGAGCGCGGCCACACCCTGCGCTCCGAGACCGACACCGAGGTCGTCGCCCACCTGCTCGGCGAGGCCTACCAGGGCGACCTCGCCGAGGCCATGCGGACGGTCTGCCGGCAGCTGGACGGCGCCTTCACCCTCGTCGCCACCCACGCCGACGCCCCCGACGTGGTGGTCGGCGCCCGCCGGAACTCCCCGCTGGTCGTCGGCCGCGGCGAGGGCGAGAACTTCCTCGCCTCCGACGTCGCCGCCTTCATCGCGCACACCCGCGAGGCGATCGAGCTCGGCCAGGACCAGGTCGTCGAGCTGCGCCGCGACGGCGTCACGGTGACCGACTTCCACGGCAACCCGGCCGAGGTCCGCGAGTACCACGTGGACTGGGACGCCTCCGCCGCCGAGAAGGGCGGCTACGACTACTTCATGCTCAAGGAGATCGCCGAGCAGCCGAAGGCCGTCGCCGACACCCTCCTCGGCCGGATCGGCACCGACGGCCGGCTGACCCTCGACGAGCTGCGCATCCCCGACCAGGTGCTGCGCGAGGTCGACAAGGTCGTCATCGTGGCCTGCGGCACCGCCTTCCACGCCGGCATGATCGCCAAGTACGCGATCGAGCACTGGACCCGCATCCCCTGCGAGGTCGAGGTCGCCTCGGAGTTCCGCTACCGCGACCCGATCATGGACGACCGCACCCTGGTCATCGCCATCTCGCAGTCCGGCGAGACCATGGACACCCTGATGGCGCTGCGGCACGCCCGCGAGCAGGGCGCCAAGGTGCTGGCGATCTGCAACACCAACGGCTCCACCATCCCGCGCGAGTCCGACGCGGTGCTGTACACCCACGCCGGCCCGGAGGTCGCGGTCGCCTCGACCAAGGCGTTCCTGACCCAGCTGGTCGCCTGCTACCTGGTCGCGCTGTACCTCGGCCAGGTCCGCGGCACCAAGTGGGGTGACGAGATCTTCACCATCATCCGCGAGCTCGGCGACGCGCCGAAGCAGGTGGAGCAGGTGCTGGAGACCATGGAGCCCGTCCGCGAGCTGGCCCGTTCGCTGGCCGACGCCCGCTCGGTGCTCTTCCTCGGCCGCCACGTGGGCTTCCCGGTCGCCCTGGAGGGCGCGCTGAAGCTCAAGGAGCTGGCGTACATGCACGCCGAGGGCTTCGCCGCCGGCGAGCTCAAGCACGGCCCGATCGCGCTGATCGAGGAGGGCCTGCCGGTCGTCGTGGTCGTCCCGTCGCCGCGCGGCCGGTCGATCCTGCACGACAAGATCGTCTCCAACATCCAGGAGATCCGCGCCCGCGGCGCCCGCACCATCGTCATCGCCGAGGAGGGCGACGAGGCCGTCGTCCCGTACGCGGACCACCTGATCCGCATCCCGGCGACCCCGACGCTGCTGCAGCCGCTGGTCTCCACCGTCCCGCTGCAGGTCTTCGCCTGCGAGCTGGCCACCGCCAAGGGCCACGAGGTCGACCAGCCCCGCAACCTGGCGAAGTCGGTCACCGTCGAGTAGCCGGACCCGCTCCGCCCGGAGCCCCTGCGGTGGCGTGCGCTACCGCAGGGGCTCCGTGTCGAGCGCGAACGAGAACGGGGCGGGCAGGTCGAGGGGCTTGCCGAAGGCCGCCTGGGTGTGGACGGTGTAGTCCCCGTCCGCGGGGTCGGTGAACAGGGTGGCGCTTCGGTAGCTGCGGTCGATCAGCAGGTAGCAAGGGATGCCGGAAGCCGCGTAGCCGCGGCGCTTGGCCTCGCGATCCCTGGCCGGGTTGCCGGAGGTGATCTCGAAAACCAGTAGGACCCCTGCCGGCGATGCCCAGGGCTCGGCATCCTCGAAGTGCCCCACCGGGCTGATGGTGCCGTCCGGGATGAACCGGCCGCCGGGTGTGATCAGACCCTTCGTCCCGGCCAGGTCCACGTCGACCGCGGCCTTGCGGATGAACTGCCTGACGAGCAGGGCGAACACGGTTTCGTGGGACCCGTCCGGCGGCGGTGTCACGACGATCTCCCCCTCGATGAGCTCGGCCTTGAAGCCCGGCGGGGTCTCCAGCTCCAGGAACGCACGGAGCAGGTCGTCCGCGGGCGGCGGGTGCTCGACAGCCGGCATGGCGACCATGGCCCTTCTCCCTCCTGCCGATCGGCGCCGGGGCACACGGTAGGCGTACGGATCGGTACCGGAGGGGGCTCGAAGCGGTTCTCACTCGAAAGTGTGCCGTACAGTCCCCGGCAGCGGCCGGTGTCGGAGAAGGAGTCCACGGGTGATCATCGGGGTCGGGATCGACGTCGCGGAGATCGCGCGGTTCGGGGAGTCGCTGGAACGCACCCCGCACCTCGCGGACCGGCTCTTCACCGAGGCCGAGCTGACGCTGCCGTCCGGGGCGCGTAGGGGCACCGCCTCGCTCGCGGCGCGGTTCGCCGCCAAGGAGGCGCTGGCCAAGGCGCTGGGCGCGCCGCCCGGGCTGCGGTGGACGGACGCCGAGGTGCACACCGAGGACTCCGGCCGGCCGGTGCTGAAGGTCACCGGCACGGTCGCCGAGCGGGCCGCCGCCCTCGGCGTCCGGTCGTGGCACGTGTCGCTGAGCCACGACGCGGGCGTAGCGTCGGCGGTAGTGATCGCCGAGGGCTAGCGCGAGCGGCCCCGGGACGCCCCAACGCCACGGGAGGCCGCCGATGCGCCGCGCACACACCGTCGAACAGGTCCGGTCCGCCGAGGCCGACCTGATGGCCCGGCTGCCGGAGGGCACGCTGATGCAGCGCGCCGCCGCCGGCCTCGCCGCGACCTGCGCGCGGCTGCTCCCGCGGGTGTACGGCAGCCGGGTGCTGGTGCTGGCGGGCAGCGGGGACAACGGTGGTGACGCCCTGTACGCCGCTGCCCGGCTGGCCCGCCGCGGCGCCCGGGTGTCCGCGGTGCTGCTCTCGCCGGAGAAGGCGCACGCCGCCGGTCTCGCCGCGCTGCTCGCCGCCGGCGGACGGGTGACGGCGGATCAGGGCGAGTTCGAGCGGGCCGACCTGGTGCTGGACGGCATCGTCGGGATCGGCGGCCGCGGCGGGCTGCGGCCCGAGGCGCAGCCGTTCGCGGCGCTGCCGCGGCGCGGCCGGGTGGTCGCGGTGGACGTGCCGAGTGGCGTCGACCCGGACACCGGCGAGGTGCCGGGCGTGGCCCTGCGGGCGGACGTGACGGTCTGCTTCGGCACCTACAAGCCCGGGCTGCTGATCGACCCCGGCGCGTCGTACGCGGGGGTGCTGCAGCTGGTCGGGATCGGTCTGGAGCTGCCGCCGGCGCCGGTCGCCGTGCTGCAGCACGCGGACGCGGCGGCGCTGCTGCCGCTGCCCGGCGCGGAGAGTGACAAGTACCGGCGCGGCGTGGTCGGCGTCGCGGCCGGCTCGGCGCGCTACCCGGGGGCGGCGGTGCTGGCCGTGGCCGGGGCGCTGCGCGGCGGGGCTGGCGCCGTCCGCTACGCGGGGACGGCCGCGGCCGAGGTGGTGCGGCGCTTCCCGGAGGCGCTGGTGACCGCCGGCGGGCCCGCGGAGGCCGGCCGGGTGCAGGCCTGGGTGGTCGGCCCCGGCTCCGGCGAGGGCGTGCGGGAGCTGCTGCCCGAGGTGCTGGCGGCGGACGTGCCGGTGCTGGTCGACGCGGACGGGCTGACCGAGCTCGCCCGGCTCGGCCCGGACGCGCTGGCCGGCCGGTCCGCGCCCACCCTGCTCACCCCGCACACCGGGGAGGCGGCCCGGCTGCTGGCCGGCGCGGAG
>NZ_JBEYFP010000050.1:0-22440 GCF_040634455.1 Kitasatospora sp. NPDC007106 | reverse complement strand
CCCGCGGCACCTGATGCCCGGTCTGCACCGCTTCGGTGCCTACGGCTGGATGGGCGACCGAACCGGCCGGCGCGCTCAACCGCAGCCAGCCGCCCGCACGGTGCACCGTCAGCGGCACCGCGGGCCGCAGGAAGCCGATCACGTAGGCCGCGTGCGCGGCACGCAGCGGAAGCTCCGGCGCCGCACCCAGCGGGCGCGACCAGATCTCGTCGGCCAGCGCGTCCAGCACCTGCCGCGAACGGTGGTGCTCCGGGACCTCCTCGCTGCGGCGGCGGAACTCGCCGACCGCGGCGGACACCTCGGGCAGCACCTCGAAGGCCTGCGGCTCGGCGATCAGCCGCCAGCCGGTGCGGGGCGGCAGCAGACCGGCCCACGCCGGGCCGGTGACCGCCGGCGGCACCACGACGCTGCCGGCCTCCGCGTCCACGGCCTCCAGCAGCTGCCCGGCGGAGACGGTGGTGTCCGCCCCGTCCGTCGGACCGGCCAGGCGCGCGGCGCGGACGGCGATCGCCCCGGCGGTGCCGAGCGGGAGCCGACCGAACACCGCCAGGACACCGCCGGACTCCGGGCCGGGCACGGCCTGCAGGCGGACGGCGGCGGCGCGGTCGAAGCGCAGCAGCCGGCGCAGGAACGCGGCGAGGTCCGCCGCCCCGCCGCTCTCGGCGAGGAGGAGTCCGACGGGCCGACCTGTCACGGGGATGCTGCTCACGTCGCTGGTACCGCCCGGCTCAGGCCACGGCCACGGCGGCCGGCACGGCGTCCATGAAGCGGGAGAGGAACTCCCGCTCGACGGGGCTGATCCGGCGCGGCCGGCCCTCGGCCAGGTCGTAGGGGACGACGACGGTGGACGCCTTGACGTAGACCGTCTCGGTGCCGTCCGCCGCGGTGTCCTTGATCTCGTAGGACACGGTGAGCGAGGCGCCGCCGATCTTGGTGACCCAGGTCTCGATCGTCACCGGGGCGGGGCGGTGCACCAGCGGCTTCTTGTACTCGATCTCGTGGCGCGCCACCACCGAGCCGCCCGCGAACTCCCCCGCGCCGGCCTCGGCGGCCTGGGTGAACATGAAGTCGATCCGGGCCTCCTCCAGGTAGCGCAGGAAGACCACGTTGTTGACGTGGCCGAAGGCGTCCATGTCGGACCACCGCAGGGGGCAGGCGTAGATGTGGCGTGCCACGAAGGATCTCCTCAGACTCCGGGTCGCCCGCGGCCGGACCGCGGGCG
This sequence comes from Kitasatospora sp. NPDC007106, assembly GCF_040634455.1. Taxonomy (NCBI): domain Bacteria; kingdom Bacillati; phylum Actinomycetota; class Actinomycetes; order Kitasatosporales; family Streptomycetaceae; genus Kitasatospora; species Kitasatospora sp. NPDC007106. The sequence continues at coordinate 21,218 of NZ_JBEYFP010000050.1, read as the reverse complement.
GGTGGCCGGGCCGGCCGCCCCGAGGGGCAGCCTGCCCGGCCCTTGTTGCACCGGCGTTGCCGGCGGCTGTCGTCGCGGGGACGGTCAGCCGCGGGTCAGCTTCTTGTAGGTGGCGCGGTGCGGACGGGCGGCGTCCGGGCCGAGCCGCTCGATCTTGTTCTTCTCGTAGGACTCGAAGTTGCCCTCGAACCAGAACCACTTGCTGTCGCCCTCGTAGGCGAGGATGTGGGTGGCGACCCGGTCCAGGAACCAGCGGTCGTGGGAGATGACCACGGCGCAGCCCGGGAAGTCGAGCAGCGCGTTCTCCAGCGAGGAGAGCGTCTCGACGTCCAGGTCGTTGGTGGGCTCGTCGAGGAGCAGCAGGTTGCCGCCCTGCTTGAGGGTGAGCGCCAGGTTGAGGCGGTTGCGCTCACCGCCGGAGAGCACGCCGGCCGGCTTCTGCTGGTCCGGGCCCTTGAAGCCGAACGCCGAGACGTAGGCGCGGGACGGCATCTCGACCTGGCCGACGTTGATCCAGTCGAGGCCGTCGGAGACGACCTCCCACAGGGTCTTCTTCGGGTCGATGTTGGCGCGGTTCTGGTCGACGTAGCTGATCTTGACGGTCTCGCCGACCTTGACCTTGCCGTCGTCCGGGGTCTCCAGGCCCTGCAGCATCTTGAAGAGCGTGGTCTTGCCGGCACCGTTCGGGCCGATCACGCCGACGATGCCGTTGCGCGGCAGGGTGAAGCTCAGGTCGTCGATCAGGAGCTTCTCGCCGAAGCCCTTGGAGAGGTTGTCCACCTCGACGACGACGCTGCCCAGACGCGGGCCCGGCGGGATCTGGATCTCCTCGAAGTCCAGCTTCCGCATCTTGTCGGCCTCGGCGGCCATCTCCTCGTAGCGGGCGAGGCGGGCCTTCGACTTGGCCTGGCGGCCCTTGGCGTTGGAGCGGACCCACTCCAGCTCTTCCTTGAGCCGCTTGGCGCGCTTGGCGTCCTTCTGGCCCTCGACCTTGAGACGGGTCTGCTTGGTCTCCAGGTAGGTGGAGTAGTTGCCCTCGTACGGGAACGCGCGGCCCCGGTCGAGCTCCAGGATCCACTGGGCGACGTTGTCGAGGAAGTACCGGTCGTGGGTGACCGCGACGACGGTGCCGGCGTACTTGGCCAGGTGCTGCTCCAGCCAGTTCACCGACTCGGCGTCGAGGTGGTTGGTGGGCTCGTCGAGGAGCAGCAGGTCGGGGGCCTCCAGCAGCAGCTTGCAGAGCGCGACGCGGCGCTTCTCACCACCGGAGAGCTTGGTGACCGGCCAGTCGCCGGGCGGGCAGCCCAGGGCGTCCATGGCCTGCTCCAGCTGGGCGTCGAGGTCCCAGGCGTTGGCGTGGTCCAGGTCCTCCTGGAGGCGGCCCATCTCCTCGAGCAGCGCGTCCGAGTAGTCGGTCGCCATCAGCTCGGCGATCTCGTTGAACCGGTCGAGCTTGCCCTTGACCTCCTTGACGCCGTCCTGGACGTTCTCCAGGACCGTCTTGGACTCGTCGAGCGGGGGCTCCTGGAGGAGCATGCCGACGGTGTAGCCCGGCGAGAGGAAGGCGTCGCCGTTGGACGGCTGCTCCAGCCCGGCCATCATCTTCAGCACCGTGGACTTACCGGCGCCGTTGGGACCGACGACGCCGATCTTCGCTCCGGGGAGGAACGAGAGCGTCACGTCGTCAAGGATGACCTTGTCGCCGTGTGCCTTGCGCACCTTGCGCATGGTGTAGATGTATTCCGCCACGTGAGATCGCTCCGGCGTCGTCGGGTGTATTCGGCTTGCAGCCTTCCATTGTGCCGCACCGCACGGCACCGCCCGAACTCCCGCCGGTCACACGGCCGGGCCCCGGAGCGCGGGCCGCGGCCGGGTCGTCCCCCAGGACCTCGGGCAGGGCCCCGGGCGGGAAAGGCGACGGCCCCGCCCTCCGGTGTCGGAGGACGGGGCCGGGCCCGGTGTCACGACCCGGGTCTCACCCCGGGGTCGTACCGCGGGTGCCGCTGCCGTGGGGACGGCCCGCACCCGGGAGGGTTCAGGCCGCGGAGCGACCGTGGCGGCCGCGGCGACGCAGGGCGAACACCGCGCCACCGCCGGCGGCGACGAGCAGGCCCGCGATGCCGGCGATCATGCCGGTGTGGCTGCCGCCACCGGTGCTGGCCAGGCTGCCGCCGGTGGTCGAGCCGGTGCTGCCGCCGGTGGTACCGCCGGTGGTGGTGCCACCCGTGGTGCCGCCGGTGGTACCGCCGGTGGTGCTGGTGGTCTTGCAGTCGAGGATGCCCTTGAACTCCTCGTTGAGGTTCGGGCCGCTCACCTTGATGTCGTAGGTGGCGTCCTCGGCGACCGGGACGAGCACGGTCTCGGTCTTGCCGGCACCGACGGTGACGGACTTGCCCGGGGTGATCGTCACGGTGGCCTGCTCGTCACCGTTGTTGGTGACGGTGACCTGGACGCCGTTCTTGGTGCAGTCGACCTTGGAGGTGGCCTCCAGCAGCGGGCCCTTGGCCTGCGTCCAGGCGGCCTTGGCGGTCTTGGCGACGCTCAGCACCTCGGAGCCGGCCAGGATCATGGTCTGGCTGTGCTTCTCCGGGGTGTAGCCGACGCTCAGGAACACGCGGCCGGTGGGCACGGAGGTGGTGGCGGAGGCCTTGACGGTGGCCGAGCCGGCCGCGGTGCCCGCGGGGACGTCCAGGAACAGCTTGGTGTCCTTGGCGATCGGGCCCTTGAGGTCGGAGACGGCCTTGCCGTCCTTGTCGACCAGCTTGACCTTGCCGCCGGAGGTGTCGCCGGAGAGCGCCAGCTTGACCGTCGAGGCGCTGCTGTTGAGGGTGAACGGGCCGAGCTTGCTGCCCGACTTGCCGTTCACGGACGCCGGGTCGAGGTCCAGCGAGGGCGCCGGCTCCTCCTTCAGGCCGGTGTTCTTGCTGCCCGCCAGGTACTCGGTGAGCTGCTTGGCCTCGGCGTCGACCGGGGTGGCCCCGGTCTTGTTGTCGGAGAAGCGCCAGATCGCGGCCTGGGTGCCGGCCGCCGCGTCCTCCTTGGTGAACTGGCCCTTGATGCCGACGGCGGCCTTCACCGCGTCGAGGGAGAGCTTCGGGTAGGAGTGCTCGAGGATCCAGCGGATCTTGCCCGCGGCCTCCTCCTTGCCCGGGGCGCCGAGCGAGCTCGAGGCCCAGTTCGACTCCTGGTACTTGACCGCGTCCTTGATCTTGACGCCGTGGTCGATGTCGATGCAGTACGTCTGGATGAGCTTGCCGTCATCCGTCTTCAGCGTGAAAAGACCGCCCTGGATCACGTGGCCGCCACCGGTGTCGACGGCCCCGCTGACCATGGTCGGCTGGATCGTCGCGGTGATGCCCGCGCCGCTGTCGGCCGACGCCGCGCCGGCGAAGGACAGGCCGCTCGCCACGGCGATGCCGGTCGCGAGCATGACAGTACCTATGCGGGAGACAGCCCGCTTCTGGCTGTGGAACATGAGTGATCCCTCCGGGCCGGGCTCTGCCGATGGCAGCCCGCCCTGCAAAGCGGTGCCCCCTGTGACACCGCTGCACATGTGTGGACCCGACGCATCATATTGAGGGTTGAGACACTTCCCACAGTTGTGCTGAACCAGGACAGTTCCGTTGCCGTTCCGTTATCAAGCCGTCGGACAACCGTTTTGGTTGACGCTTCACCAGATCCCACGGATCGTCATCGGACCATCCTTGCGGCTGCTCTGTCGATCCCTCGGCCCGGCCGCGGCGGACGGGATCGCGGACCGTCAGCCCGTCCCGGCGCCCGGGCCGCCCGCGGCACCCGCGAGCACCGGCGGTGACACCGGGCCAACTGCCGCAGGCGATCCCGCAGTAGCCCGCTGCTCGGCCGCCCGCCGGGCCTCCACCGCGGCGACGATCCACTCCGGCACCGCCTCGCCGACCGGCGCGGGATCACCCGCCCGTCGGCCGCCGGACGGGCCGAACGCATCCGAACCGCCCTTCTCCCGGTCGGACCGTCCGCGGACGGCCCACCGGAAGGCGGAGGTGCCGCGGGACAGGTCGTGGCCCACCGACCGGGCGTCGATCTCCACCGACGTCCGGCGGCGGTCCTCCTCGCCCCACTCCCGGACCCGCAGCCGGCCGCTGACGACCACCGGATCGCCCTTGTTCACCGAGCTCACCAGATTGGTCGCGAGCCATCGCCAGGCCACCACCGTCACCCAGCTCGTCTCACCGTCGACCCAGTCGCCGGTGCCGCGGTCGAAGCGGCGCTCGGTGGTGGCCATCCGGAAGTTGGCCACCGGCACGCCGGCCGGCGTCTGCGCGTACGTGACCGTCGACGCGACATTGCCGACGATCGTCACCAGGGTCTCATTCACGGGAACTCCCCTCCGGGCGGAAAATGTCCGAGCCGAATCGCTCGCACCCGGATGCTGTCGCACCGGCGGAATTTCCGGGCGACCTCGCGGAAACCTGTGGAAAACCCTCGGCTGTGGAAAACCGGGGCCACTCGGCCGAGTGAATATGAACAGGAATTCCAGGTTCCGGGAACGACCCATCCCGCGAGGTCATGACAACACCGCGCCCGGTCCACGCCGCCCACCGGGCCCCTAACGGGTGGCCGCCGTCCGCTTCCGGCCAGGTCATCCAACCGAAGTAACCCAAATCCGACCCCCACCGCGCGGACCGCCGGACGATTCACACGCCGAATCCATAACAGGTGAGGAGGCAGCCCCGTAACGACTGCACAACGTCCGGGTCCAGATCCCCTCAGACCGCTGCACGTCCGGCCGCCACCTGCGATTATCGGACCGCTCCGCCGAGGCCGACACACCCGACGCGGTGCCGGAAGGCCCGGTGGAGGATGCGGTCACCCTTATCCTGTCCCGGGCGTCCCGTGCCGGACGGGCCGAGGCCCCACCCCACCCCGCCGTACCCGGGAGCCCCGCGCGGGCACCGCCCGGACGCCCGCAGGCCGCCGCCGCCCAGGTCGGCAGCCTCCGGGCCGCGCCACTCATGCCCCCATAGCTCAGCGGATAGAGCACCCGCCTTCTAAGCGGTAGGTCGCAGGTTCGAATCCTGCTGGGGGCGCCAGCCACACCGGCCCCGGTCGGGCACGAGGCGCGGAGCGCGGCAGCGCCCGCGCGGGCGGGCGGTCAGCCCGCGGCCACGCCCGCGAGGTACCCGTCCAGCAGCGCGATCTGGCGCTCCGCCGGGAACTCCTCCGGGGCGAACAGCGCCTGCACCACCAGCCCCAGGACGAAGGACTGCGCGGCGGCCGCGACGTCCTCCGGCGCCCGCCCCGGCGGCAGTTCGCCCAGCCGCTGGGCCTCGGCGGCGAGTTCGGCCATCCGCTCGCGGGACCTCCGGTAGCGCCCGGCGTGCTCGCCGGCCAGCCCGTCGTCCGCCAGCGCGGCGTCCCAGGAGCCGACCCAGATCCGGTTGTCGGCGGCGCCCGCGGCGTCCAGCGGCAGCACGTCCAGCAGGACGGCGCGCAGCATGGGCAGGCCCCCGGCGGGGGCGGTGCTCTCCGCCGCGGGGCGCGGCCGGGCCGCCGTCCGCCGGTCCAGCACCTCCAGCGCATGGGCCACCAGGGCGCGCTTGTTGGGGAAGTAGTGGGTGAGCAGCCCGGTGCTGGCACCCATCTCGGCGGCCACGGCGCGCAGGGTGAGCCCGCCGAAGCCGCGGTCGGCGAGCACCCGCCAGACCGCCTCGGAGACGTCTCGGCGGCGGGCGTCGTGGTCCCCACGGGCTGGCGTCATGCGCGCTATGGTACCTACCAAACGTTTGTTACGTACCGGTGGCGCGATCCGCCGCCGGTCGCCGCCGACCGGAGGGACGACCGCCGTGTACGCCGTACCGCTCGCCGATGATGCCGAGCTGACTCCGCTGGAGCCGTGGCAGGCCGTGGAATTCTTCGAGCACATGGAGCGCGCCCGGGGCAACACCGACCCCTGGATACCGTGGGCCACCCGATCCACCGATCTCGAATCGGCCCGGGCGACGCTGCAGGGATATGCCGATCGGCAGGCCGCGGACACCGGCCGGATCTTCGGAATCCGGCTCGGCGGCACGCTGGTCGGCGGCGTGATGTTCGTGCACTTCGACGCCGCCACCGGGGTCTGCGAAATCGGTGCGTGGACGGAAAAGGACGGTGAGGGCCGGGGGCTGATCAGTGCCGCCGTCCGCCGGCTGATCGACTACGCGCTGGTCGAGCGCGGGCTGCACAAGGTCGAGTGGTGGAACAGCAGCGGCAATGCGCGCAGCCGGGCGGTGGCGCAGCGGATGGGCATGCACCACGACGGCACGATGCGCGAGCACGTGCTGCACAACGGGGTGCGGCAGGACTACGAGGTGTGGTCGGTGCTGGCCCGCGAGTGGCGGGCCGGCGAGGGCGCGCAGCCCGGGTGACCCGGCCCGCGGACCCGCCCGGCCGGGCCCGGCCGAAAACCGGATGACAGCGACTGCTCCGCCGACGGACGATCGGGGGTCGGCCGATGCCGGCGCCGAGTCCGCCGAGCCCGAGGAGCTTTCGCATGGTCCAGCGCAGCATCGTCCCGAGCCTCTTCCCGCCGCCCGGCTACGCGCACACGGCGGTGGTGGAGCCCGGCACCCGCCTGGTGTTCCTGGCCGGCGGGGTTCCGCTGGACGCGGACGGGAAGCTGGTCGGCCCCGGTGACGGCCCGGCGCAGGCCCGCCAGGTGCTGGCCAACCTGGAGGAGGCGCTGCGGCACGCCGGCAGCACCCTCGCCGACGTGGTGGCCAGCACGGTCTACGTGGTCTCGCCGGAGCCCGGGCCGCTCTCCGAGGTGTGGGACGTGGTGAACGCCTCCGGCCTGGCCGACGGCCCGCACACGTCGACGCTGCTCGGCGTGGCCTGCCTCGGCTACACCGGCCAGTTGGTGGAGATCACAGTGACCGCCGTGGTCCGCGAGGACGCCGCTGTGGAAGGGTGAGGGGCGTCCCGACCCGTCCCCGGAGGCAGTGATGGTCCACGTGCTCGACACCGGCGTCGCCGGGCTGCGTGCGGAACTCGACGGCCCGGTGGCCACGCTGGTGCTGGACCGGCCGGAGCGGCGCAACGCGATGACGCTGGCGATGTGGCGGGGCCTGCCGGGGGTGCTGGGGCTGATCGCGGCGCAGCCGGGCGTGCGGGCGCTGCTGGTGACGGGTGCGGCACGGACGTTCTGCGCGGGCGCGGACATCGGCGAACTGTCCGAGGTGTACGGCGATCCGGCCCGCGCGGACGCGTACCACGCGGACAACGTGGCGGCGGAGGAGGCGCTGGCCGCCTTCCCGCACCCGACGCTCGCGGTGGTGCACGGCGCCTGTGTGGGCGGGGGCTGCCAGTTGGCGGTCGCCTGCGACCTGCGGTTCGCGGCGCACGACGCGCGGTTCGGCATCACCCCGGCGAAGCTGGGCGTGGTGTACCCGTCGGTGCCGACGGTGCGGCTCGCCTCGCTGGTGGGGCCGGCGCGGGCCAAGTACCTGCTGTTCTCCGGCGAGTTGGTGACCGCGGAGCGGGCGGAGCGGTTCGGCCTGGTGGACGAGGTGCTGCCGGCCACCGAACTGGACGTTCGGGCGCGGGAGTTCGCCGGCCTGCTGGCGAAGCGCTCGCCGCAGACGATCGGCGCCGTGAAGGCGGCGCTGTCGGTGCCGGCGCAGGAGGCGGCCGCGGCGGTGGCGCCCTGGGAGCGCAAGTCCCGTGAGGCGCCGGACGTCCGGGAGGGGCTGGCCGCCTTCCTGGAGCGGCGCGAGCCCCGGTTCTGAGGCCGGGGCCCGGCGCCGCCGTCCGGGTCAGCGGATCGGCATCCCCGAGATGGCGCGGGAGATGACCAGGCGCTGGATCTCGCTGGTGCCCTCGAAGATGGTGTAGATCGCGCTGTCGCGGTGCATCCGCTCGACGGGGTACTCGCGGGTGAAGCCGTTGCCGCCCAGGATCTGCATGGCCTGCGAGGTGACCCACTTCGCGGTCTCGCCGGCGTAGAGCTTGGACATCGAGCCCTCGGCGTTGTGGAAGGGCTGGTTGGTGGCGGCCATCCAGGAGGCCCGCCAGACCAGCAGCCGGGCGGCGTCGATCCGGGTCTTCATGTCGGCGAGCTGGAAGGCGACGCCCTGGTTGTCGATGATCGGGCGGCCGAACTGCACCCGGGTCTTGGCGTAGTCGAGCGCGACCTCGTAGGCGGCCCGGGCGATGCCGACGGCCTGCGCGCCGACCGCGGGGCGGGACGCCTCGAAGGTGGCCATCGCGGCGTTCTTGCCCTTGGCGGGGCCGGTGCCGCCAGCGGCGCGCTCGCGGGCCCGGGCGAGCCGCTCGTCGAGCTTCTCCTTGCCGCCGAGCAGGCAGTGGCCGGGCACCCGGACGCCGTCGATGACGACCTCGGCGGTGTGCGAGGCGCGGATGCCGTGCTTCTTGAACTTCTGACCCTGGGAGAGGCCGGGGGTGCCGGGCGGGACGACGAAGGAGGCCTGGCCGCGGGCGCCGAGGGCCGGGTCGACGGTGGCGACGACGACGTGGACGTCGGCGATGCCGCCGTTGGTGGCCCAGGTCTTGGTGCCGTTCAGCACCCACTCGTCCTTGGCCTCGTCGTAGACGGCGCGGGTGCGCAGGGCGGAGACGTCGGAGCCGGCGTCGGGCTCGGAGGAGCAGAACGCGGCGACCTTGACGTCGTCGGGGGTGCCGAACATCTGCGGGGCCCAGGTGCCGATCTGCTCGTCGGTGCCGTTGGCGAGCACGGCGACGGCGGCGAGGGTGGTGCCGACGATGGCCAGGCCGATGCCGGCGTCGCCCCAGAAGAGCTCCTCCATGGCGATCGGGATGCCGACGCCGGAGGGGTCGAAGTACTGCTGGGCGTAGAAGTCCAGGGAGTAGATGCCGACCTTGGCGGCCTCCTGGATGATCGGCCAGGGGGTCTCCTCGCGCTCGTCCCACTCGGCGGCCGCCGGCCGGATCACGTCGGCGGCGAAGCCGTGCAGCCAGTCGCGGACGGCGGTCTGGTCCGGTCCGGGGTCCAGGGAGAAGGTGCTCATCGGGAAGGCCTCCGCAGCAGCGTGCACAGGGGGGAAGGAGGGGCGGCGGCGGCGCCGCAACAGGGTGTTACCTCGGGTAACATCGAGGGGAGTCTGCTACTCATTGGTAGCGATGTCAACGCCCGACCGAGGAGGACGCAGCACCGTGTCGACCCCCGCCGCAGCACCGGCCGGCGAACCCCGTCGCGAGCAACTGCTCAACGCCGCCGACCGGGTCGTCCAGCGCGAGGGACCGGGCGCCAGCATGAACGCCATCGCGGCCGAGGCGGGCATCACCAAGCCGATCCTCTACCGGCACTTCGGTGACCGGAACGGCCTGATCGCCGCCCTGACGGAGCGCCACACCGCGGGCCTGCTGGAGACCGTCCGCGCGGCGCTGAGCGAGCCGCTGGAGCGGCGCGACCAGGTCGAGCACGTCATCGACACCTACCTGGCGGCGATCGAGTCCCGCCCGCAGGTGTACCGGCTGCTCACCCACCCCGAGCCGGGCGACCCCACCGGCGCGGGCAACGCGCTGGCGCCGGCGCTGAAGCAGATCGCCGAGGAGATCACCCGGGCCGTGCAGACCCAGGTCGACCTGGGCGCCGACACCCCGCTGCTCTCCGAGGCCTGGGGCCGGGCGATCACCGGGATGGTGCTGGCGGCCGGGGACTGGTGGCTGGACCAGCGGCCCTGCCCGCGGCCGCGGATGGTGCAGGCGCTGGCCGACCTGCTCTGGGGCCGGCTCGCCGCGGCCGCCGCCCTGCCGCCGGTGGTGGCGCCCCCCGCACCCGGTCCCGAGGACGCCGCCGAACCGGCTGCCCCCGAGGAAACCTGAGCCCTGCTCACCTCTTGCGGCGGCGGGAGCCGACGGCGCATCATCGCGCTCACACCCACTCCCCCGTGCGAGGTGGCCCGTGCGCGTCCTCCGTACCGCTGCGGCACTGCTCCTGACCGCCGCCGTCCTGCTCGGCGCCGCCCCGCCCGCGGCCGCCGGACCCGCCCCGGGCGCCCCCCGGACACCGGCCGGCACCACCACCACGCCCGACGGGCGGACGCTCTTCACCGACCGGGACGGCCGCGTCCTGCAGCTGCGCGGCTTCAACCTCGACAAGTACGCCGAGGCCGACGCCGCCGACCTGGCCGACATCGCCGCCCGGGGCTTCACCCTCGTCCGGATCGCCGTCTCCTGGACCCGCCTCGAACCCGCCCCCGGGCGCTACGACCGGGCCGAACTCGCCCGCGTCCACCGGCTGCTGGACGCCGCGGCCCGGCACGGGCTGCTGGCCGTGGTCGACTTCCACCAGGACGTGTACGGGCCCGCCTTCGGCGGCGGCGACCGCGGCGTCCCGCTCTGGGCGACCCGGGACGACGGACTGCCCTTCGAACCCGACCCGGACGACTGGTTCGCCGGCTACTTCCAGCCCGCCGTGCAGGCCGCCTTCCGCCACCTCTACGACGACGCCGACCTGCGCCGCGCCCAGGCCGCGCTGTACACCACCGTCGCCCGCGAACTGCGCGGCCACCCGGCCCTGCTGGGCTACGACCTGTTCAACGAGCCGTTCGGGCCGGTCGACGGCGACCCGACCGACCCCGCCGTGCTGGCCGCCGCCGCGGCCGAACTGGAGCAGGGCCGGCTCGCCGGCATGTACCGGCGGCTGATCGCCGCGGTGCGCCGGGTCGACGACCGCGCCTGGCTGTTCGTCGAGCCGACCGTGCTGGTCGGCCAGGGCGTGCCGACCCGGCTGCCGCAGTTCGCCGAACCCCGCCCCGGCGCGGCCCGGATCGGCTACGCCCCGCACTTCTACGACACCGCCGTGGAGGCCGGCCGCGACTGGGACCCGGCCAGCGGCTTCGTCGAGCGCTACACCGAGGCGGTCACCGGCTACCCGCGGGCCGGCCGGTTGCCCGTCCTGGTCGGCGAGTGGGGCCCGCCGAGCGCCCGCACCCCCGGCAACGCACGCCTGGTGGAACGCCAGGTCGCCGCCATGACGGGCTTCGCCGCCGGCTGGACGATGTGGTACTGGTGCCGCGGCGACGGCGGGTACTGCGCCCTCGGTCCGGACGGCCGCCCCGCCCCCGGCGACGGCCCCGCCTTCGGCCCGTACGCCGCCGCCCTCGCCGGCCGGCCCGGCACCGAGGCCTTCGAGGACGGCCGCTACCGCCTCGCCCTCACCACCGGGCGGCGCGGCGCGGCGACCACGGTCGTCGTGCCCGCCGGCGCCTTCCCGCAGGGCTTCCGGGTGCAGGCCCCCGGCGCCCGCGTGGAGGTCCGCCGGCCGCAGGGCGACCGGGCCGGGTCCGTGCGGCTGGAGTACCCCGCCGCCCGGCCCGGCACCCCGGTCACCGTGCTGCTGACACCCTGACCGCCGGACGCCCGGCCGGCCGCCCCGGGTCCGGCGGCGGCCTCAGGCCAGGCCGCGGCGGGCCAGCAGCGGGCCGATCTCCGGGTCGCGGCCGACCACCGCGCGGAAGCAGTCCAGCGCGGGCCGGCTGCCGCCACGGGCCAGCAGCTCGCGGCGGAACACCTCGCCGCTCTCCCGCGCACCGAGGCCGTTGGAGGCGAACCACTCGACGGTGTCCGCGTCCAGCACCTCCGACCAGATGTACGCGTAGTACCCGGCGCTGTACTCACCCGCGAACACGTGGCTGAAGTACGCCGTCCGGTAGCGCGGCGGCACCGCGGCCACCGCGAGCCCGGCCCGGGCGAGCGCCTGCGCCTCGAACTCCTCGGCGTCCGCGACCTCGGTGCCGGCCGGCAGGGTGTGCCAGGCCCAGTCGATCACGGCCGCGCCCAGGTACTCGACGGTGCGGAAGCCCTGCCCGAAGGACTCCGCCGCCGCCATCCGCTCCACCAGCTCCGCCGGCAGCGGCTCCCCGGTGGCGTGGTGGCGGGCGTAGTTGGCCAGCACCTCCGGCCGGACCATCCACATCTCGTTGACCTGCGAGGGGAACTCCACGAAGTCCCGCGGCACCTCGGTGCCGGCGAACAGCGGGTAGCGGACGTCGGAGAACAGCCCGTGCAGCGCGTGCCCGAACTCATGGAAGAGCGTGCGCACCTCGTCCCAGGTGAGCAGCGCCGGCTCGCCGGGCGCCGGCTTGGCGATGTTCAGGTTGTTCACCACCACCGGGCGCTTGCCCAACAGGTGGGACTGCTGGACCAGTTCGTTCATCCAGGCGCCGCCGCGCTTGGAGTCGCGGGCGAAGAAGTCGCCGACGAACAGGCCGAGCGAGCCGCCGTCCCCGTCGAACACCTCGAAGACCCGGGCGTCCGGGTGGTACGCCACCAGCTCCGGCCGCTCCTGCAGCACCACCCCGTAGACCAGCTGCGCCGCGAAGAACACGCCGTCGTGCAGCACCCGTTCGAGCTCCAGGTACGGGCGCAGCTCCGCCGCGTCCACCTGGTACGCGGACTGCCGCACCCGCTCCGCGTAGTACGCCCAGTCGTGCGCCGCGATCGAGGTGAGGCCGTCCGCGCGGGCGGCGGCGAGCAGTTCGGCGGCCTCCCGCTCGGCGTTGGCCACCGCCGGGCCGGCCAGCCGGGCGAGCATCGCGTCCACGGCGGCGACGCTGCCCGCGGTCTCGTCGGCCACCACGTACGCGGCGTGGCTGGGGTGGCCGAGCAGGGCGGCGCGCTCGGCGCGCAGCCCGGCCGTCCGGATCGCCAGCGGCCCGTTCGCCTCCGCCGCCCGGCCGAGCGAGGCCGCCAGCAGCCGCTCGCGCAGCGAGCGGTCGGTGAGCTGGGCGAGCTCGGTCTGGTTGGAGAAGTTCTTCAGGCTGAGCACGTACGAGCCGTCCCGGCCGAGCGCCCGGCCGTTCTCGGCGGCCGCGGCGACCGCGTCCGCGGACAGCCCGGCGAGCTGCTCGGGCCCGTCCAGCACGATCGCCCTGGCCCGGGTGTCGTCCATCAGGTTGCGGCGGAAGGCGGTGGCGGCGGCGGCCAGTTCGGCGTTGATCTCGCGCAGCCGCTGCTGGTCGGCGGCGGGCAGCTCGGCACCGGCCCGGACGAACGCGGTGTGCCGGCGCTCCAGCAGCCGCAGCGACTCCGGGTCGAGGCCGAGCTCGGAGCGGCGGCGGTACAGCGCGTCGATCCGGGCGAACAGCCCGGCGTCGAGGTGGACGGCGTCCCGGTGCCTGGCCAGCCGCGGGCTGATCTCGGCGTCCAGCTCCTGCAGCCCCGGGCTGGTGTCGGAGTCCCCCTGGTTCTCGAAGGCCGCGGCGACCCGCTTCAGCATCGCACCCGAACGCTCCAGCGCCACCACCGTGTTGTCGAAGGTCGGCGGCTCCGGGTCGGCCACGATCCCGGCGATCTCGTCGAGCTGCAGCGCCATGCCCTGGTCGAAGGCCGGCAGGTAGTGCTCCTCGCGGATCTCGGCGAAGGGCGGCAGCTCGTGGACCAGGGTGCTGGTCGCGAAGAAGGGGTTGTCGCTCATTTCGCCGACCCTATGCGCTGTCACCACCGCTGCCTACGGCCTCCGGAGGCGGCTTCCGACCGCTGGCGGAACCTCGCCGCGGGCCCGGCGCCCGACCCCCGCAGCGCCGCGCCGGTCGGTCCCTGTCGGTGCCGCGCGCTACGGTCGGCACCGGGTCCTCTCTTCCGGATCCTGCCGGGCGCACGACACCGGGCGTCTCCCCCCGGCCCCGAGGGGGCCGGGAGGTGCCCCGACCTGAACGCACCGGCGAACCGCCCGAGTACGGTCCGGTACGAGGACGATCCGCCGGCACGCCCAGCCGGGCGCCCACCGCCGCGCGCTCGTCCGGCAGGATCCGAAAGAGGACCCAGGGCCTCCCCGGCCCGGTCGCACACCGGTACGACGAGTACGAGCGAGGAAGGAGGCCGCCGATGGCCCCCCGGTACGCCCTGGTCCCCGACCAGCACGGCCCCGGCGGCCGGCTGCAGCCGCTCACCGAGGACGGCACCCCGCTCGGCCCGCCGGAGCACGTCCCCGCGCTCGCCGCCGCCGTCGCGGAGCGCGAGGTGGCCGACCGGCCGCGCTGGGTGTTCGCCGCCACCGACGGCGCGTACGCGCCGCTGCTGCCCGTCCGGCTCGCCCGCAGCCACGACCTGCGGCTCACCGAGCCGCTGCTGCTCGGCCAGGAGGGCCGCTTCGGCGAGCCCCGTTCGCTCGGCGCCGCCTGGGCCCGGCTGCGCGGGCTGCCCGTCCCCGCCGACCTGCCGGAGAGCGCCGCCGAGGACGACCAGGACGGCCTCTTCGCCCCCGACCGACTGCAGCTGCCGCCCGGCACCGACGCGCTGGAGGCCGTCGTCGCCGTCCACGCCGAGCAGCTGCGCCGCACCGCCGCGATCGCCGACCCCGCCGAACGCCACCGCTTCCGGCTGCTGGCCGCCGCCGAGTCGGCCGGCGGCCTGCTCGCCGCCGAGATGGCCCGCGACGGCCTGCCCTGGCGCAGCGACCTGCACGACCGGCTGCTGACCGAACTGCTCGGCCCGCGCCCGCAGGTCCCCGGCGCCCCGCCGCGCCGGCTGGCCGAACTCGCCGCGGAGCTGCAGCGGTCCCTCGGCGGCCGCCCCTTCAACCCCGATTCGCACGGCCAGGTGCTGCGCGCCTTCGCCGACCGGGGCATCCAGCTCGGCTCGACCCGCAGCTGGGAGCTGCGCCGGGTCGACCACCCGGCCGCCGAGCTGATGATCCGCTACAAGGAGCTGTCCCGACTGCACGCCGCGCACGGCTGGGCCTGGCAGGCGGCCTGGGCCCGCAACGGCCGGTTCCGCCCCGAGTACGTGGTCGGCGGGGTGGTCTCCGGCCGCTGGGCGACCCGCGGCGGCGGCGCCCTGCAGATCCCGCGGATCCTGCGCCGCGCCGTGGTCGCCGACCCCGGCTGGTCCCTGGTCGTCGCCGACGCCGCCCAGCTCGAACCGCGCGTCCTCGCCGCCCTCTCCGGGGACGCCGGCCTCGCCCGCACCGCCGCCCAGGGCGACCTGTACGAGGCGCTCGCCGCGACCGCCTTCCACGGCGACCGGTCCAAGGCCAAGCTCGGCCTGCTCGGCGCGATGTACGGGCAGACCAGCGGCGACATCGGCCCGCTGCTGGCCACCCTGCGCCGCCGCTACCCCGCCGCGATGGGCTACGTGGAGGCCGCCGCCCGGACGGGCGAGGACGGCGGCGTCGTCCGGTCCCGCCTCGGCCGCACCTGCCCGCCGCCGTCCGCGGACTGGCTGGACCTCACCGAGGCACCCGAGACCGCGGGCGAGGCCGGCGGCCGCTCCGCGCGGGCCCGTGGCCGCTTCACCCGCAACTTCGTGATCCAGGCCAGCGCCGCGGACTGGGCGCTCGCCCTGCTCGCCGCGCTGCGCCGCCGGCTGGCCGCGCTCTCCTCCGGCGCGGACCGGCCGCACCTGGTGTTCTTCCAGCACGACGAGGTGGTGGTGCACACCCCGGCCGACCTCGCCGACCGGGTCGCCGAGGAGGTCGCCGGCGCGGCCGAGGAGGCCCGGCTGCTGGTCTTCGGCGACACCCCCGTCCGCTTCCCGATGAGCACCGCCGTGGTCGACTGCTACGCCGACGCCAAGTAGGGCCCGGCCGGGTCAGAGCTTGCGGTGGCCGCGGGCCTCCTCGGCGGCGGCCACCACCTCGTCCAGCGGGGCGCCGGTGGAGGCGGTCACCGCCGCGGCGACGGCGCCCTCGACGAACGGCGCGTCCACCAGCACCGCGCCGGGACGCTCCGCGAGCACCAGCCGGGCGGTCAGCACCGCGCTGCCCAGGTCGGCGAGGACGGCGACCCCGCCGCCTCCGTCGGCCTCGTCGATCGCCCGGGCGATCTTCTCGTCGCTGGTGCCGAGCCCGCCGTCGGCGCTGCCCGCGGCGGCCGCCACCCGCACCTCACCGGCGCCGAGCTCGGCCAGCAGTTCGGCCAGCCCGGCGGCGAGCGCGGGGCTGTGCGAGACCAGGACGACGCCCACCGGTGCGGTCATGCCCGCACCCTAGCCCGGTGCCGGGCCCCGGGGCGGGGCCGCTCCGGGGCGTTCCGGCGTGTCGCAGCGCCCGGTGACCGGGGGTGCCGGGCGTAACGTCGGGCGCGGAGAGCCGGGCCCGAGGGAGTGCCGCGTGAAGAAGCTGATCAACAGTCCGGAGACGGTCGTGGCGGACGCCCTCGCGGGGCTCGCCGCCGCCCACCCCGAGCTGGCCGTGGACACCGCGGCCCGGGTGGTGCGCCGGGCCCGTCCGGGCGCGCCCGGCAAGGCGGCCCTGGTCTCCGGCGGCGGCTCGGGCCACGAGCCGCTGCACGTCGGCTTCGTCGGCCCGGGCATGCTGGACGCCGCGTGCCCGGGCGAGGTCTTCACCTCGCCCGTCCCCGACCAGATGCTGGCCGCCGCACGGGCCGTCGACACCGGCGGCGGGGTGCTGTTCGTGGTGAAGAACTACACCGGCGACGTGATGAACTTCGCGCTGGCCGCCGAGCTCGCCGCCGAGGAGGACATCGAGGTGGCGACCGTCCTGGTCGACGACGACGTGGCCGTGCAGGACTCCACCTTCACCGCGGGCCGCCGCGGCACCGGCGCGACCCTCGTGGTGGAGAAGGCCGCCGGGGCGCTCGCCGAACTCGGCGCACCGCTCGCCGAGGTCGCCGCGCTCGGCCGCCGGGTGAACGCCGCCTCCCGCTCGTACGCGGTCGCGCTGACCGCGGCCACCGTGCCGGCCGTGGGCCGGCCCGGCTTCGACCTGCCCGAGGACGAGATCGAGGCCGGCGTGGGCATCCACGGCGAGCCGGGACGCCGGCGCGAGCCGCTGCGACCGGCCCGGGAGCTGGCCGCCGAGGTGGTCGACACCGTGCTGGCCGACCACGGGCTCGCGCCGGGCGACGAGGTGATCGCCCTGGTCAACGGCATGGGCGCGACGCCGCTGCTGGAGCTGTACGTGGTCTTCGGCGAGGTCGCGGCCCGGCTCGCCGACGCCGAGGTGCGGATCGCCCGCAGCCTGGTCGGCAACTACGTCACCAGCCTCGACATGGCCGGCTTCTCGCTGACCCTCACCCGGGCCGACGCCGAACTGCTGCGGCTCTGGGACGCGCCGGTCGCGACCCCCGCCCTGACCTGGTCCTGACCCGACCCCCGCCCGGCAGACCGGTAGGAGCCCCGCATGGAGCTGGACAGCGCCCGCACCGAGGCGTGGCTGCGCGCCGCGGCCGCCGCCGTCACCGCGCAGGAGGCCGAACTCACCGCCCTGGACACCGCGATCGGCGACGGCGACCACGGGAGCAACCTGCGCCGCGGTTTCACCGCCGTCCTCGCCGGCCTGGACGCCGGGGAGGGCGGGAACACCGCGGGTACCGACCGCTCCCCCGGCGCGCTGCTGGCCGCGGCCGGCCGCACCCTGATCTCGACCGTCGGCGGCGCCTCGGGACCGCTCTACGGCAGTGCGCTGCGCGCGGCGGGCCGCGCGCTGCCGGGGGCGACGGCCGGGCCGGGCGAGCTCGCGGCGGCACTGGACGAGGCGCTCGGCGCGGTGCAGGCGCTCGGCGGGGCACGGCCCGGCGACAAGACGATGGTCGATGCGTGGGCGCCGGCCGCCGCGGCGTTCGCGGAGACGGCGGGGCAGGGGCTGGCGGCGGCTTCGGGGGCGGCCGCCGCCGCGGCGGAGCAGGGGGCGCGGGCGACGGTGCCGCTGGTGGCGCGCAAGGGCCGTGCCTCGTACCTGGGGCCGCGCAGCGCGGGCCACCTCGACCCGGGGGCGGCGTCGACGGCCCTGCTGTTCACCGCACTGGCCGAGGCCTGCCGGGAGCCGTGACGGAGCCCGCCACGGGGCGTGTCTTCGACGGGGGTGCACCCCCACGCGCCTCTGGAGGTGCACCCCGTACGCCTTGAAGACGCTCCCTAGCGCCCGTGGTGCGGGTGCTGCGGGTGCTGCGGGTGGTCGCCGGGGCGGCTGACCAGCATCAGCAGGGCGTCGTCGCCGAGTGCGCCGCCGGTGTGCACCAGCAGGTCGGCGTAGACCCGGCCGACCGCGGACTCCAGTTCGGCGGCGGAGCGGGCGGTGCCGCGGACCAGTGGTCCGACCCGCTCGGCCAGCGGGTAGAACTCACCGGTGCGGTGGTGGCGGGCCTCGACCACGCCGTCGGTGCAGAGCACCAGCACGTCCTCGGGCCCGAAGGGCTGCCGGACGGTGGTGGGTTCGCCGGTGACGAGCGGGCCGAGGCCGAGCGGCACCCACGGGTCGACGGCCTCCAGCACGGCGACGGTGCCGTCCGCGGCGACCCGGATCGGCGGGACGTGGCCGAAGTGCAGCAGCTCGACCGTCCCGGGCGCGCCGAACTCGGCGAACAGGGCGGTGGTGAACTCCCCGTCGGGCACGTGCCGTTCGACGCTGGCCTCGATCCGGGCCGCGACCCGGTTGAGCTTCTCCTCGTCGTAGGCGGCCTCGCGGAAGGCGCCGAGCACCACCGCGGCGGTCTGCACCGCGCCCAGGCCCTTGCCGCGGACGTCGCCGACCAGCAGCCGGGTGCCGTGCGGGGTGTCCAGGGCGGAGTAGAGGTCGCCGCCGATCCTGGCCTCGTCCGCGGCCGAGACGTAGCGCACGGCGAGGCGCAGCGGTCCGACCTTGGGTCCGGGGCGGCGCAGCAGGGCGCGCTGGGCGGCCTCGGCGACGGAGCTGACGGCGGCGAAGGCGGCGGCCCGGCGCATGCGCAGTTCGGCGATGTACGCGCTGATCGCGGTGAGTGCGGCGTAGCTGACCATGGCGCCGATCAGGAAGCGGCCGTCGTGGAAGTTGGCGACCTGGTCGTAGTTGCTGAGCCAGAGCAGCGAGAGGAAGCCGACGCCGCAGACCAGCAGGAGTTCGACGGGGGTGAGCAGCAGCGCGGAGATGGACGGGACGACGACCATCAGCGGGGCGAGGTAGCGGTCCTGGCCGGTGAGGAAGTCGACCACCGAGATGACCAGGACGGCGAGCAGCGCCGGGGTGGCGCGGCGGCGGAAGGAGAGGTCCTGGAGGTCGGTGGCCAGCAGGGCGGACTTGCGGCGGGCCGGGGCCAGCCCGGTGGCGTCGTGCGCGGCGGCGCGCTGGACTCGGCTGCTCCGGAACACATACCGAACATATCGGACACGAGGCCGCATCGCGCCGTCCGCGGCCGCCCGCCGACGGGGTGACAGCCGCGCGCACGGCGGTTGTGCGGAGCGCGCCCGCACGGCCACCGCTGGTCGCGGCGGTGTACGTTCCGAGATCCACGCCACAGCCGACCCGCCGGTCCCGGAATACCCCCTGGGGGTATGGTGTTGGCAGAGGCAGGCGCACGGCAGAAGGCCGCGCCCCGACACCGCCCGGAGGCACCGATGTCCAGCACCGTCACCTACACCGTCGCCGGCATGAGCTGCGGCCACTGCGAGAAGTCGGTGACCGCCGAGGTGTCCGGCATCGCCGGTGTCACCGAGGTCGCCGCCGACGCCAAGGCCGGCACCGTCACCGTCTCCTCCGCCGCCCCGCTCGACGACGAGCAGGTCCGCGCCGCCGTGGACGAGGCCGGCTACGAACTCGTCGGCCGCACCGCCTGAGACCGCCGCGGGGGGGCGCGGCCCGAGCCCGCGCCCCCGGTACGCTCGTCCGAGGAGATGAGATGAGCACGACCATGCACGCCACCGGGGACACCGCCCAGCAGCGCGTCGAGCTGTCGATCGGCGGAATGACCTGTGCCTCCTGTGCCGCCCGGATCGAGAAGAAGCTCAACCGGATGGACGGCGTCGAGGCCACCGTCAACTTCGCCACGGAGAAGGCCCGGGTGGACTTCACCGACGGCGTCACCGTCGACGACCTGATCGCCACCGTCGAACGCACCGGTTACACCGCGGAGCTCCCGCCGCCGCCCGCCCCGGAGCCCGCCGCCGAACCGGCCGCCGACTCCCCGGCGGACGCCGCCCGGGAGCCGGACCCGCTGCGCGAGCGGCTGCTGGTCAGCGCCGTGCTGACGGTGCCGGTGGTGCTGCTGTCGATGGTCCCCGCCCTGCAGTTCGACGACTGGCAGTGGCTGGCCTTCGCCCTCACCGGCCCGGTCGTCGTGTACGGCGGCCTGCCCTTCCACCGCGCCGCCTGGACCAACCTCCGGCACGGCGCCGCGACCATGGACACCCTGGTCTCGCTCGGCACGCTGGCCGCGTTCGGCTGGTCGGTGTGGGCCCTGTTCCTCGGCGACGCCGGGATGCCGGGCATGCGGCACGCCTTCACCCTCGCGGTCGGCACCGGCGACGCCTCCTCCACGCTCTACCTGGAGACCGCCGCCGCGGTCACCACCCTGATCCTGCTCGGCCGCTGGCTGGAGGCGAGGTCCAAGCGGCGGGCCGGCGCCGCCCTGCACGCCCTGCTGGACCTCGGCGCCAAGGACGTCGCCGTGCTGCGCGACGGCCGCGAGCAGCGCGTCCCGGTCGCCCGGCTGGTCCCGGGCATGCGGTTCGTCGTCCGCCCCGGCGAGAAGATCGCCACCGACGGCACCGTCGTCGAGGGCGCCTCCGCCGTCGACGCCTCCATGCTCACCGGCGAGTCCGTCCCGGTCGAGGTCTCGGTCGGCGACACCGTCACCGGCGCCACCGTCAACGCCGGCGGACGCCTCGTCGTCGAGGCGACCCGGGTCGGCGCCGACACCCAGCTCGCCCGGATGGCCCGGCTGGTGGAGGAGGCGCAGAACGGCAAGGCCGCCGCCCAGCGCCTCGCCGACCGGATCTCCGCCGTCTTCGTGCCGGTCGTCATCCTGATCGCCCTCGGCACCCTGGTCGCCTGGCTGCTGGCCGACGCCGACCCCACCGCGGCGTTCACCGCCGCCGTCGCCGTGCTGATCATCGCCTGCCCGTGCGCGCTGGGCCTGGCCACCCCGACCGCGCTCATGGTCGGCACCGGCCGCGGCGCCCAGCTCGGCATCCTCATCAAGGGCCCAGAGGTGCTGGAGACCACCCGCCGGGTCGACACCGTCGTCCTCGACAAGACCGGCACCGTCACCACCGGACGGATGTCCCTGATCGCCGTGCACACCGCCGACGGCACCGACGAGCGGCAGGCGCTGCGCCTGGCCGGCGCCGTCGAGCACGCCTCCGAGCACCCGGTCGCCGCCGCGATCGCCGCCGCCGCGGCCGAGCGCACCGGCCAGCTGCCGCCGGTCGACGCCTTCGCCAACGTCCCCGGGCTCGGCGTCCAGGGCACCGTCGAGGGCCGCACCGTGGTCGCCGGCCGCGAGGCCCTGCTGACCGCCCGCTCGCTGCCGATGCCGGCGGAGCTGGCCGCCGCCCGCGCCGCC
>NZ_JBEYFP010000049.1:0-22606 GCF_040634455.1 Kitasatospora sp. NPDC007106 | reverse complement strand
GGCCGCGCGCCCGCCGGAGCGGGTGCGCGGCCCGGCGGCCGTCGCGGACGGGGCGGTCAGCCCATCGGCAGGCCCTGCGCGGACCAGCGGTCGCCGCGGCGCTCCAGGGTCAGCGGCAGGCCGAAGCAGAGCGACAGGTTGCGGGCGGTCAGCTCGGTGTCGATCGGACCGGCGACCAGCACCTTGCCCTGACGGATCATCAGCACGTGGGTGAAGCCCGGGGCGATCTCCTCGACGTGGTGGGTGACCATCACCATCGACGGCGCGTACTCGTCCTGGGCGAGCGCGCCGAGGCGGCGCACCAGGTCCTCGCGGCCGCCGAGGTCGAGGCCGGCGGCCGGCTCGTCCAGCAGCAGCAGCTCGGGGTCGGTCATCAGCGCGCGGGCGATCAGGGTGCGCTTGCGCTCGCCCTCGGAGAGGGTGCCGAACTTGCGGGTCGTGTAACCGGCCATGCCGAGCCGGTCCAGCAGGGCCAGCGCCCGGGCCTCGTCGCTGCTGTCGTACTGCTCGTTCCAGGTGGCCGTCATGCCCCAGGCCGCGGTCAGCACCGTCTGCAGCACGGTCTGCTCGCCGGGCAGCTTGTCGAACATCGCGGCGCTCGCCAGGCCGATCCGGGCCCGCAGCTCGAAGACGTCGACCGAGCCGAGCTTCTCGCCGAGCACCGCGGTGGTGCCGGAGGTCGGGAAGAGGTACGTGGAGGCGACCTGCAGCAGCGTCGTCTTGCCCGCCCCGTTCGGACCCAGGACCACCCAGCGCTCGCCCTCGGCGACCGCCCAGGAGACCCGGTCGATCAGCGCGCGACCCTCCCGGACCACGGAAACGTCGACGAGCTCCAGCACGTCACTCATGCCTAGCCTTCCCCAATGCAGATGTCGGCCGTCCGAGGGCCGGCGGCATCGGGCCTCGGGGTTCGGTCCAGTGGTCTCGACAGTCGGTGCGCGCGGGCAGCGTACTCCCGCCGGTCCGGCGGGCGGGACGGGATGCGCCGCGCGCAGCACAGCCCAAACCTACGCCACGCCGATGGCGGAGTTGTCCGTAGGCTGGCGGGATGCTCGCCACACCTGCCGACAATCCCTTCCAGGAGCCGCGCTCGGCCCGGCTCACCGCCTGGGGCAACGCCCTGCTCGCCGGCTCCGCCTCGCCCGACGACGCCGCCGCGGCCGTCATCGGCGGCGACGAGTCCCACCGGGTCACCGGCCTGCCCGGCGACGCGGACGGCGAGCTGCACGGCCTCACCTGGGCGCTCGGACGGCTCCGCGTCCTCGGCGTCCGCGGGCTGCGGCTCGCGCTGCCCTCGGCCGGCCACCCGCTGGGGCTGACCGGGCCCGCCCCGTTCAACACCGGGGCGATGGGCGCCGGGGAGGCCGTCCTGGCGGTCGGCGTACCGATCGGGCTGGTGCCCGAAGTCAGCGTCTTCGGACCGGAGGGGGACCGCTCGGCGACCGTGCTGTGGCGCTGCTCGGAGGTCAACGACACCCCGCCGGCGGACGTCCCCTCGCTGCACGAGGCCGAGTTCGAGCTCGCGGACGGGCTGCGGCAGGCCACCGTGCTGCTCACCCGCCTCGACGTCGCCGGCGCCGGGCCCGAGGCGCTGAAGGCACTGGAGTCGTACCGCCGGCGCGGGCACTCCGAACCACTGGCGCCGGGGTACCCGGCCCGCGCCGTACGGGTGCTGGAGTCCGCCCGGCAGGTGTCGGCCCTGCTGTCGATCGCCGCGGGCGGGCACGGCGCGGCGGTCTCCGCCTCGGAGATGGCGGCCCGCCGCGAGGTCCTCGCCCCGCTGGAGCGCACGGCCCGCCGCGCCCAGGTCGCCGCCTACAACGCCCTCGTCGACGAACCGCGGTAGGCCAACCACCAGAGGCGCTGGGGGCACCTCCCGGCGAGTGCTCGGCCTCAGGCTTCGGCGTTGCGGACGGCCCAGAGGGCGGCCTGGGTGCGGTCGGCGAGGTCGAGCTTCATGAGGATGTTGGAGACGTGGGTCTTCACCGTCTTCTCGGAGAGGTGCAGCGCGCGGGCGATCTCGCGGTTGGAGCGGCCGTCCGCGATGTGGCCGAGCACCTCGCGCTCGCGGTCGGTGAGGGTGCCGCCGCGTCCCTGGGCGGGCCGCGGGCCGTCGTCGGAGAGCAGTGCCTCGGCGAGTTCGGGCTGGAGCAGCACGTGTCCGGCGTGCACCGAGCGGATGGCGCCCGCGAGAGCCTCCGGGTCGACGTCCTTGTAGACGTAGCCGGCGGCGCCGGCCCGCAGGGCGGGCACGACGGTGCGGTGCTCGGTGAAGCTGGTGACGATCAGGACCTTGGCCCGGTTGCCCTGGTCGCGGAGGATCTTGAGGGCCTCGATGCCGTCGACGCCGGGCATCTTGAGGTCCATCAGGACGACGTCGGGGGCGAGCTGCTGGGCGAGGGCGGCGCCCTCGGCGCCGTCCGCGGCCTCGCCGACCACCTCGATGTCGTCCTGGACCTCCAGGAAGGTGCGCAGTCCGCGCCGGACGACCTGGTGGTCGTCGACCAGCAGCACGCGGATCATCGACCGGCTGTCAGGCACCGGGGACCTCCATCTCCACGACCGTCCCCTTGCCCGGGGCGGACTCCAGCGTGAGGGTGCCGCCGACCGCGGCGGCGCGGTCCCGCATCGAGACCAGGCCGAGGTGGCGGCCGGCCCGCCGGACGGAGTCCGGGTCGAAGCCCTGCCCGTCGTCGGCGACCCGCAGGACGGCGCCGCGGGCCGGGGTACCGGCGAGGGTGACGTCGACCGTCCGGGCGCCGGAGTGCCGCAGTGCGTTGTGCAGGGCCTCCTGGGCGACCCTCAGCAGGGCGGCCTCCTGGGCGGCGGGCAGCGCCTTCATGTGCAGGGCGCTGAAGCTGACGGCGGCGGTGTGCGCGCGGTCGAGCACCTGGACCTGGGAGGCGAGGGTGGCGGTGAGGCCGTCCTCCTCCAGCGCGGCGGGGCGCAGTTCGACGACGACGGCGCGCAGTTCGTCGGCGGCCTCGGCGGCGAGCCGGGCGACCTCGGCGAGTTCGGCGCGGGCCCGGGCCGGGTCGCGGTCGACGAGGGTGGCGGCGGCCTTGGCGGTGAGGCGCAGCGAGAAGAGCTTCTGCGAGACGGCGTCGTGCAGGTCGTGCGCGATGCGGGCGCGTTCCCCGGCGAGGGTGAGTTCGCGGCTGCGTTCGTAGAGGCGGGCGTTGGAGAGGGCGAGGGCGGCGTGCGCGGCGAGGATCCGCAGCAGTTCCTCGTCGTGGGCGGTGAAGCCGCCGGGCTTGTTGGCGAGGAAGACGGCGCCGAGGATCTCGGTGCCGTCGACGATCGGCATGCCGAGGAAGTCGGTCATCTCGGGGTGGGCGGCGGGCCAGCCGCCGAAGTCGGGCGCGGTGCGGACGTCGGCGAGCCGGGTGGGCGTCAGCTCGTGGAGCATCGCGGCGAGGACGCCGTGCTGGCGGGGCAGCGGGCCGATCGCGCGCCACTGCTCGTCGGTGACGCCGTCGACGACGAACTGGGCGAAGCCGCCGTGGTCGTCGGGGACGCCGAGGGCGGCGTACTCGGCGCCGAGCAGACTGCGGGCGGAGGCGGTGATCCGCCGGAGGACCTCGCGGACCTCCAGGTGGCGGCTCATCGCGAGCACGGCGGTGCTGATCGCCTCGATCCCGCCCAGGCAGGGGTCGCAGGCGGGGGCGGGTTCCTCGGGCGGCATGCCCCCACGCTACCGCCGGGCGAGGGGCCGGGGCATGGGGCGACCGGCCTAGGTCCGGGGGCGTACGGCGGGGCCTCCGGCCCGGGTACGCCGACGGGCGGCGCCCCCGGTGCCGGGGGTGCCGCCCGTCGTGTGCGGTGCGGGGTGTCAGCCCTTCTGCATGACCTCGGGCTCGTGGCGGCGCAGGAAGCGCTGGATGAGGAAGGCGAGGCCGACGGAGATGGCGATCAGGGCGAACCAGTTGAGGAAGAGGTGGCCGACGGTGTGGTCCCACAGCGGGTCGACGACCGGCGTGGGCGGGCGGACGTCGGTGTTGTAGGTGACGGCGGAGCTGTGGGCCAGGTCGAGGGTGTTGCCGGTGGCGGCGAGGCCCCAGCGGCCGGGCATCAGCCAGGCGAACTGCTCCAGGCCGGGCTTGTCGAAGACCTGGAAGATGGCGCCGGTGAAGACCATCTGCACGATGGCGAACATGACCAGCAGCGGCATGGTCTTCTCGGCGGTCTTCACGAGCGCCGAGATGGTCAGGCCGACCAGCATCGAGGTGAAGCTCAGCAGGATCACGCCGATCGCCATCTCGGCGGCGGGCATGCTCTTCAGCAGCAGGCCCTCGGCGGGCAGGTCGCGGGTCTTGAAGGCGATCGCGGAGATGACGCCGCCCTGGACGAAGCTGACCAGGCCGAGCACGACGATCTTGGAGACCAGGTAGGCGGAGCGGGAGAGGCCGGTGGCCCGTTCCCGTTCGTAGATCGCCCGTTCCTTGATCAGTTCTCGGACGGAGTTCGCCGAGCCGGAGAGGCAGGCGCCGAAGGCCACCACCAGCAGGATCATCTTGGCGATGTCGTTGCGTCCGGAGGCGGGGCAGGCCGCCAGTCCGCAGTGGTCGGGGATCAGCACCGAGACCCCGCCGAGGACCAGCGGCAGCACCAGGGAGAGCAGCATGAAGCCCTTGTCGGAGCCGATCACCGCGAGGTAGCGGCTGATCAGCGTCCACAGCTGGGAGCCCCAGCTCTGCGGCTTCGGCGGGCGGACCTGGGCCAGCGGCACGCTCGGGGTGGCGTGCTGCACGGGGGCGTCCACGTCGGCGGAGTACTGCCGGTAGTGGACGGAGCCCTTGTAGCGGCCGGCCCAGTCGTGGTCGGGGTAGTTCTCGAAGGCCTGGAAGACGTCGGCCCAGGTCTCGTAGCCGAAGAAGTGCAGGGCCTCGGACGGCGGGCCGAAGTAGGCCACCGAGCCGCCCGGCGCCATCACCAGCAGCCGGTCGCAGAGCGCGAGTTCGGCCACCGAGTGGGTGACGACGAGGACGGTGCGGCCGTCGTCGGCCAGACCCCGCAGGGTCTGCATGACCTCGCGGTCCATGCCCGGGTCGAGGCCGGAGGTCGGCTCGTCCAGGAAGATCAGGGACGGCTTGGTGAGCAGCTCCAGGGCGACCGAGACGCGCTTCTGCTGGCCGCCGGAGAGGGCGGTGATCCGGTTGTCGGCGCGCTTGTCGAGGCGCAGCTCGTACAGCACCTCGTCGATCCGGCGCTCGCGCTCGGCGGCCTCGGTGTCGCCGGGGAAGCGCAGCCGGGCGGCGTACTTGAGGCCGCTGCGGACGGTGAGCTCCTTGTGCAGGATCTCGGACTGCGGCACCAGGCCGATGCGCGAGCGGAGCTCGGCGAACTGCTGGTACAGGTTGTGGTTGTCGTACAGCACCTCGCCGCGGTCGGCGGGGCGGTAGCCGGTCAGGGCGCGCAGCAGGGTGGACTTGCCAGAGCCGGACGGGCCGATGACGGCGACCAGGGACTTCTCCGGGACGGAGAAGGAGACGTCGTTGAGCAGGACCTTCTTGCCGCCCTTGAACTCGACCTCGACAGTCAGGTGGCGGGCGGAGAAGGTGACGGCGCCGGTGTCGACGAACTCCTGCAGCTGGTCGCCGACCAGGACGAAGCTGGAGTGGCCGACCGTCAGGCGGTCCTGCGGGCCCATCAGCTGGCGCTGCACCGGCTGGCCGTTGAGGAAGATGCCGTTGTGGCTGCCGAGGTCGACGATCTCCCAGCGGCCGTCGGCGAGCTGCCGCAGCTCCGCGTGGTGGCGGGAGACCTGCAGGTCGGAGACGACGATGTCGTTGTCCAGGGCGCGGCCGATGCGGATGGTGCGCATGCCGGCGGTGAGGTTGCGCACCATGGTCGGGTTGCCGAGCCCGTTCGGCAGCGGCGACCGGCCCTGCTGCGGCGGGACGGGGGCGTGCTGCTGCCCCTGGTGCGGCACGACCGGCTGCGGCGCCGGGGTGTCCCACTGCTGGTGGACGGGCGGCTGCTGGTGCTGCGCCCAGGGCTGCTGGGCCGGTGCCTGGTTGGCCGGGGCCTGGTGAGCGGCCGGCGGCGGTGCGGCCCGGCTGGTCACGGCCTCGTGCACGCCGGGCTGCGGCGCGGGCGCCTGGGCCGGCGCGGAGAACGCGAGCCGGGGCCCGTTCTCGGCGTTGCCGAGGTTGACCACCGCCCCGGGGTGGAGCGGCACGTGCTGGGTGCGGGCACCGCCCGCGTAGGTGCCGTTGGTGGATCCGTGGTCCTGCAGCTGCCAGCCCGCCCCGTCGAAGGCGATCGTGGCGTGCCGCCAGGAGACCCTGGCGTCCTCGAACGTGAAGTCCGAGGCCGGGTCCCGTCCGATGGTGTACGCGCGGCCCGGCTCCAGGACGGTCTGCTGCCCGTTGAGCTCCAGTACGAGTTGCGGCACGTCCGCCTGCCCCCGCTCTCTCGGTCCCCCGATTTGCTCCCCACGTGGGGAGTTGTGCGCCTGATCTGACGGGGGAATCATTCCAGCCCCGCGGTCGTACCTGAAAGTCACCTCGGCCTTTGTGACCGGGCGGCAACGAAATCGGGGCCGCCGCGTCGTCCCAGCGTGCGGACGCCGGGCGTGGCGCCGCACGCCGGGCGGGTAGCGTGGGAGGCACCATGAACGCGACTGATCCGGCCGCCGAGCCCGGCCCCGCCCCGCAGCCACGGACCGACGACGAGCGGACGCTGCTCGTCAAGGTGTTCGGCAAGGACCGCCCCGGTATCACCGCGGGCCTGTTCGCCACGCTCGCCGAGTACGGCGTGGACGTGATCGACATCGAGCAGGTCGTCACCCGTGGCCGGATAACGCTGTGCGCCCTGGTCACGCCGCCCTCCGGGCAGGCGTCCGAGGGCGGGCTGCGCGTGACGGTGCACCGCTGGGCCGAGGAGCTCAAGCTGCAGGCCGAGATCATCTCCGGCACCGGCGACAACCGGCCGCGCCGCGAGGGCCGCTCGCACGTCACCGTGCTCGGCCACCCGCTGACCGCCGCGGCGGTGGCCGCGCTGGCCGGGCTGGTGAGCGAGGCCGGCGGCAACATCGACCGGGTGTTCCGGCTGGCCAAGTACCCGGTGACCGCGGTGGAGCTGGCCGTCTCCGGTCTGCCGACCGAGCAGCTGCGGGCCCGGCTGGCGCCGGAGGCCTCGGCGCTCGGCGTGGACATCGCGGTGGTCGGCGCCGGCCTGCACCGGCGGGCCAAGCGCCTGGTGGTCATGGACGTCGACTCCACGCTGATCCAGGACGAGGTGATCGAGCTCTTCGCCGCGCACGCCGGCTGCGAGGCGAAGGTCGCCGAGGTGACGGCGGCCGCGATGCGCGGCGAGCTGGACTTCGCGGAGTCGCTGCGGGCCCGCGTCTCGCTGCTGGCCGGGCTGGACGCTGCCGTGGTGGAGAAGGTCCGCGCCGAGGTGCGGCTGACTCCGGGCGCCCGCACGCTGATCCGCACCCTGAAGCGGCTCGGCTACCAGGTGGCGATCGTCTCCGGCGGGTTCACCCAGGTCACCGACCACCTGGTCGAGCAGCTGGGGCTGGACTACGCCGCCGCCAACACCCTGGAGGTCGCGGACGGCAGGTTCACCGGCCGGGTCACCGGCGAGATCGTGGACCGCGCGGGCAAGGCCCGCTGGCTGGCCCGGTTCGCCGAGCAGGCCGGGGTGCCGCTGGCGCAGACGGTGGCGATCGGCGACGGCGCCAACGACCTCGACATGCTGAACGCGGCCGGGCTGGGCGTGGCGTTCAACGCGAAGCCGGTGGTCCGCGAGGCCGCGCACACCGCGGTCAACGTGCCGTTCCTGGACACCGTGCTCTACCTGCTGGGCATCACCCGCGACGAGGTCGAGGCGGCGGACGCCCTGGACGGCAGCGTCACCGACTGATCCGGCGGCGGCACCGCACCAGCACGGAGGGTGGCTCGGGCGTAGGCCCCGGCCACCCTTCACGTACCGGCCGTCCCGGGTCTCAGTCCTGCGGGGTGTGGTACGAGTCCAGCTTGGCGACCCCGGGCTCGACCGACTTCCAGGGGCCGGCGAAGCTGAGGACGGCGATCGCGGCGGTCGGGAAGCTGCTGAGCCTCAGCCGGTTGAGCGCGTCCACGTCGCCCTCGTCGCCGGCGAGGACCTGGGTGAGGCCGAGCACGCCCGGGTTGTGGCCGACCAGGATCAGGTCGGCGAACTCGTCCGGGGTCTCCTGGAGCACCGCGATGATCTCGCCCGGGCTGGCCTCGTACACCCGGTCCTCGTAGACCGTGCGGCGCGGGCGCTTGGGCAGTTCGTGCGCCGCCAGCTTCCAGGTCTCCCTGGTGCGCAGCGCGGTGGAGCAGAGCACGTAGTCGGGGTTGATGCCGGAATCGGCCAGCCAGCGGCCCGCCTCCGGCGCCTGGTGCCGCCCGCGGTCGGCCAGCGGCCGCTCGTGGTCGGCCACCTGGTTCGGCCAGTCGGCCTTGGCATGACGGAGAACGATGATCCTTCGGGGTGTGTCGGCGCTCATACCCCTAGAGCTTTGCAGAAAATGCGCTCCCGGGCGCGGGGTCCGCGCGGTCGCCACCCGCAGGAGTGGGGGCGGTGTGCGGACCCCGTCAGCCCAGGCGGGCGGCGACCATGGCGATCACGGCGACGAGCACGACCACCCCGGCGATCACGCCCATCAGCTGGAGCAGCTTCTTCTGGCCGTCCTGCGGCTCGGGTTCGAGAACTGGCATGCGCAGAGTGTCGCATTCCGACGGTTCCGTCCGGAAACCGGGGTCAGGCCGTGGCGGGAACGCGGGGCAGTTCGTCCTCGATGTGCCGGGGCCGGCCGGCCAGCGCGCCGAACACCATCTGCGGCACCAGCAGGGCGGCGAGCAGGCCGAGCGGCAGGTACCAGCTGCCGGTGGCCTGGTAGACCGCGCCGACCGCGATCGGCCCGGGGATGGAGATCAGGTAGCCGACGCACTGCGAGAACGCCGACAGCCGCGCCACCCCGCCCGGGGTCCGCGCCCGCAGGCCGATCATGGTGAGGGCCAGCGGGAAGGCGCACATCGACAGGCCGACCAGGCAGGCCCACAGCCAGGAGGCGGTGCCCGCGGCGAACGCCAGGCCCGTGTAGCCGGCGATGCCGCAGATTCCGAGCACCACGACGAACAGCTGCTGGTCGCCGCGCCGGGCGGCGAGGCTCGGCAGCACGAACGAGGCCGGCACGCTCACCGCCATGACCACGGCCAGCAGCACGCCGGAGGCGCCGTCCGAGACCCCGGCGTCCTGGTAGATCTTCGGCAGCCAGCCCATCGTGGCGTAGGCGCTGGTGGCCTGCAGGCCGAGGAAGACGGCGAGCGCCCACGCCGTCCGGCTGCGGACGATCGGCCCGGACGGCTCCGCGGCCGTCCGCCCCTCCCCCGCCGCCGGCCGCCCGCCGCCGGAGCGGTCGCGGCGCAGCAGGGCGACGACCGCCCACAGCACCAGCGCCGCGGCGGCGAGCAGCGACCAGATCCCGAGGCCGGCCCGCCAGCTGCCGCCCATCTCCGCGGTCAGCGGCACGGTGGCGGCGGCGGCCAGCGAGGTGCCGACCGACAGGGCCATCGAGTAGAGGCCGATCATCGGGCCGACCCGGTGCGGGAACCAGCGCTTCACGACCACCGGGAGCAGCACGTTGGAGACCGCGACGCCGGCCAGGGCCACGGCGGTCAGCAGCAGGAAGACGGTGGTGCCGCCGGCGTAGGAGCGGGCCAGCACGCCGAGGGTGATCGCGCCCATGCCGGCCGCGACCACCGCGATCGGGCCGATCCGGCGGGCGAGCGCGGGCGCGGCCAGGCCGAACAGCGCGAAGCAGAGCGAGGGCACCGCCGTGAGCAGGCCGGCGACGCCGGCGCTCATGCCGAGGTCGGCCCGGACGTCGTCGAGCAGCGGGCCGAGGCTGGTGACCACGGGGCGCAGGTTGACGGCGGCCAGCGCGATGCCGACGGCGAGGAGGACGGTCTGGAGACGGGCGCGGGAGGGCGCGGGCGCGGCCGGGACGGGCTCGGCGCGGCGGTGGGTGGCGGAGTCCGCTGCGGTCGACATAGCGCCCATCATAGAATGATGGGATGAATGCTCGCGCCAGAACGTCCCGAAACGGCTAAGGTCTGAGGCTCCTCCCCCGGGGGAGCGAGGAAGAGGAGGAGGAGTCCGAACCATGGCGCTGTCCAGCACCCGCCGAACCCCGCTGTCCGATCAGGTCATCGCGCAGCTGCGGACCCAGATCACCTCGGGCGAATGGCCGGTCGGCTCCCGCATCCCCACCGAGGCCGCCCTCGTCGAGCAGCTCGGCGTCGCCCGCAACACCGTCCGCGAGGCGGTGAAGGCGCTCGCCCACAACGGCCTGCTCGACATCCGGCAGGGCTCGGGGACGTACGTGCTGGCCACCAGCGAACTCGCCGGCGTCATGCACCGCCGCTTCGCGGACGCCGACCAGTCCCAGGTCGCGGAACTGCGCGCCGCCCTGGAGATGTCCGCCGCCGGACTGGCCGCCTCCCGGCGCACCGACCGGGACCTCGAACTGCTCGGCTCGGCGCTCGACCGCCGCGAGCGGGCCTGGCACTCCGGCGACCCGGAGGACTTCGTGCAGGCCGACGCGGCCTTCCACTCCGCGGTGGTCGCGGCCGCCCACAACGAGGTGCTCGCCGCGGTCTACGCGGACCTCGGGGAGGTCATGCGGGCGCATCTGCGGCACGACGTCGGCCCCGAGCTGATCGCCGAACGGTACGTCGGCCACGACGGCATCCTCGACGCCGTCCGCGGCGGCGACGCCCAGCGGGCCTCCGCCGAGGCCGGCCGCGCCATCGGCGCCTGCGGCAGCGAGGCCGCCCCGAACGAATAGGGGCGGCACCACCAGGGGCGCGTGGGGTACCTCCCGGCGAAGGCCGGGGGAGAACCGCGCAGGGCGGGAGTGGCGAGCCCGACGCGCTGCTCCGGCCACGAAGCAGGGGCGCGGGGAACCGCGCGCGACGGGAGAAGCCGAGCCCGGCCGTCTTCCGATTCGCGCGGTTCTCCCCCAGCCTTCGGCCGGGAGGTACCCCCACGCGCCCCTGGTGGTTCACCCCCTGCGCAGGTCAGCCCCGCGCCCCTACGGGTTCACCCTTCGTACGGGGTGTGCGCCGTCAGGCGCCGATGGCGTGCAGGCCGCCGTCGACGTGGACGATCTCGCCGGTGGTCTTCGGGAACCAGTCGGAGAGCAGGGCGACGACGCCGCGGCCGGCCGGCTCCGGGTCCGAGAGGTCCCACTTGAGCGGCGAGCGCTGGTTCCAGGTGTCGGCCAGCTCGCCGAAGCCCGGGATGGACTTGGCGGCCATCGAGCCGATCGGGCCCGCCGAGATCAGGTTGCAGCGGATGTTGCGCTCGCCGAGGTCGCGGGCGAGGTACCGGTTGGTCGCCTCCAACGCGGCCTTGGCCGGGCCCATCCAGTCGTACTTCGGCCAGGCGAACTGCGCGTCGAAGGTCAGGCCGACCACCGAGCCGCCGTCCTGCATGAGCGGCAGCAGCGCCATGGTCAGCGACTTCAGCGAGAAGGCGGAGACCTGCATGGCGGTGGCGACGGACTCCCACGGGGTGTTGAGGAAGTTGCCGCCGAGCGCGTCCTGCGGGGCGAAGCCGATCGAGTGGACGATGCCGTCGAGCGTCGGCAGGTACTCGCGGACCTGGTCGGCGATGCCGGCCAGCTGCTCCTCGCTGGAGACGTCCAGCTCCAGGACCTTCACCGGCTTCGGCAGCTTCTTGGCGATGCGCTCGGTGAGGCTCGGCCGGGGGAAGGCGGTGAGGATGATCTCCGCGCCCTGCTCCTGGGCCAGCTTCGCGGTGTGGAAGGCGATGGACGACTCCATCAGCACACCGGTGATCAGGATGCGCTTGCCCTCAAGGATTCCACTCATGGTTCAGTGACCCATGCCCAATCCGCCGTCGACGGGAATGACGGCTCCGGTGATGTATGCGGCCTCGTCGGAGGAGAGGAAGCGGACCGCGGCGGCGACCTCGGCGGGCGCGGCGTAACGGCCGAGCGGCACGCCGGCGACGATCTCCTTGCGGCGGTCCTCGCTGAGCACGGCCGTCATGTCGGTGTCGACGAAGCCGGGCGCGACCACGTTGATCGTGATGTTGCGGGAGCCGAGCTCCCGGGCGAGGGAGCGCGCGAAGCCCACCAGGCCGGCCTTGGAGGCGGCGTAGTTGGCCTGGCCGGGCGAGCCGAGCAGGCCCACCACGGACGAGATCAGCACCACGCGGCCCTTGCGGGCGCGGAGCATCTTGGTCGCGGCGCGCTTGACCACCCGGAAGGTGCCGGTGAGGTTGGTCTCGATGACGGAGCTGAAGTCGTCCTCGGACATGCGCAGCAGCAGGGTGTCCTTGGTGATGCCGGCGTTGGCCACCAGCACCTCGACGGCGCCCTGCTTCTCCTCGATCTCGGCGAAGGCCGCGTCGACCTGGGCCGCGTCGGTGATGTCGCACTTGACGGCGAGGACCTCGTGCGCGGCCAGCTCGGCCGGGACCTCGCCCGAACGGCTGGTGATGGCGACCTTGTCGCCGGCTTCGGCGAAGGCCTTGGCGATCGCGAGGCCGATGCCCCGGTTGCCTCCGGTGACGAGAACCGAGCGGCTCAACGATCCACCTCTCTCCGTAGTTGGCGGCGGCCCGTCGAGCGGCGGCCGGTTGGCCGCCGGGCCGCAGCGGTACGCCGTGACGCGTACGCACTGTGACGCTATCGGTCCCGGTGATCCTGCGGCGAATCGACCTCCCACAGGTCCGTCCGGCGGGAACTGTCGCATCCCGACAACGCGTCCGACTTGGACGGGAACAACCGGGCGGGCCGTACCCGTTGCCCTCTGGGCGTCCCGGTCGCGGGCCGCACCATCAGCGAGGCCCGGCACACGGTCGGTGACGAGAGAGCGGGAGCACGGATGACCGAGGTACGGCCCACCGGTTCGACCGGGCGGCGCGGCCGCCTGCTGGCCCTGACCGCGCTGGCCGCCGCGGCGGGCGGCGCGGCGTGGGCGCTGCGCGATCTGCCGGCGGCGTTCGGCGGACGGCCGGACGGCGAGCGCGAGGAGCGGATCCGCCGCTCCCCGCAGTACCGGGACGGCGTGTTCCACAACGCCCCCTCCGAGCTGGCACGCGCGTCCACGCCCGGTGCCGAGACGGTCCGCCGGATGCTGTTCGACCGCGAGGGCCGCACCCCCGCACTGCCGGTGCCGACGGTGCGCCCGCAGCACGGCGAGCGGCCCGCCGAGGGGGTGGAGGTGGTCTGGTACGGGCACGCCTCCGTGCTGGTGGAGATCGAGGGCAGCCGGGTGCTGCTCGACCCGATCTGGAGCGACCGCTGCTCCCCGTCCGCGCACGTCGGCCCGAAGCGGCTGCACCCCGTGCCGGCCGCGCTCTCCGAGCTGCCGCCGGTGGACGCGGTGCTGATCTCGCACGACCACTACGACCACCTCGACATGGCGACCGTGAAGCGGCTGGTCACGCTGCAGTCGGCGCCGTTCCTGGTGCCGCTGGGCATCGGCAGCCACCTGCGCCGGTGGGGCGTGCCGGAGCACCGGATCATCGAGCTCGACTGGGACGAGACCTGCACCCTGGGCTCGCTCACCCTCACCCTGACCTCGGCGCACCACTTCTCCGGCCGCGGCACCACCCGCAACACCACGCTGTGGGGCTCCTGGGTGATCGCCGGGCCGACCCGCAAGGTGTACTACACCGGCGACTCCGGCTACTTCGAGGGCTACGCGCGGATCGGCGAGCAGCACGGCCCGTTCGACGCGGCGCTGGTGCAGATCGGCGCGTACGACGAGGCGTGGGCCGACATCCACATGACGCCGGAGGACGCCGTCCGCGCCCACCGGGAGCTGCAGGCCGGGCTGCTGGTGCCGGTGCACTGGTGCACCTTCAACCTGGGGCTGCACCCGTGGGCGGAGCCGATCGAGCGGCTGCTGGTGGAGGCCAAGGCGCAGGCCGTACCGCTGGTCGTGCCGCGGCCGGGCGAGCGGGTCGACGTCGACCAGCCGCAGGAGCTGGACGGCTGGTGGGAGACGGTCGCCTGACGGTCCGTCGGTACGGGTGGTGCGGCGGGCGACGCGCGCGGTTTCGGGTGAATTCGCTGGCCCCGGGTGTGTTCGGCGGTCCATGATGCGATGCGGGTTCCCCTGCCCGGGGGCGCCCGCCGCCACCGACCGTCCGACCCAGGGAGCCCGATGCCGCCCACAAGCCGCACCGTCGACCCGCTGTTCCTCGGCTACCCCTTGCACGCCCTCGCCGACGCCGCCCTCAGCCGGGCCCGCGAACTCGGCGCCGGCCACGCCGACTTCCGCCTGGAGCGGGTCCGCAGCGCCTCCTGGCGGCTGCGCGACGCCCGCCCCTCGGGCACCTCGGACTCGGTGCAGCTCGGCTTCGCCGTCCGCGTCCTGCTCGACGGGGCCTGGGGCTTCGCCGCCGGGGTCGACCTCACCACCGACGCGGCGGCCCGGGTCGCCGAGCAGGCGGTGGCGGTGGCCCGGCTCTCCGGCGGGATCAGCCGTGCCGCCGGCTCCGAGGACGTGGTGGAGCTCGCCGACGAGCCGGTGCACGCCGACGCGGTCTGGGTCTCCGCCTACGACGTCAACCCCTTCGAGGTGCCGGACGCGGAGAAGACCGCCCTGCTCGCCGAGTGGAGCAACCGCCTGCTGGCCGCCGAGGGCGTGTCGCACGTGTCCGCGGCCCTGCTGACGGTGCAGGAGAACAAGTTCTACGCGGACACCGCGGGCACCGTCACCACCCAGCAGCGGATCCGGCTGCACCCCTCGCTGGAGGCCACCTCGGTCGACGAGCGCACCGGCGCCTTCGACTCGATGCGCACCCTCGCCCCGCCGGCCGGCCGCGGCTTCGAGTACCTGCGCGGCACCGGCTGGGACTGGGACGCCGAACTCGCCGAGCTGCCCGGTCTGCTGGCCGAGAAGATGAAGGCGCCGAGCGTCGAGGCCGGCCGCTACGACCTGGTGATCGACCCGTCCAACCTGTGGCTGACCATCCACGAGTCGATCGGCCACGCCACCGAGCTGGACCGCGCCCTCGGTTACGAGGCCGCGTACGCGGGCACCTCCTTCGCCACCTTCGACAAGCTCGGCACCCTGAAGTACGGCTCCGAGCTGATGCACGTCACCGGCGACCGCACCGCCGAGCACGGCCTCGCCACCACCGGCTACGACGACGAGGGCGTCGCCACGCAGTCCTGGGACCTCGTCAAGGACGGCGTCCTGGTCGGCTACCAGCTGGACCGGGCGATGGCCCGGCTCAAGGGCCTCGGCCGTTCCAACGGCTGTGCCTTCGCCGACTCCCCCGCGCACGTCCCGGTGCAGCGGATGGCGAACGTCTCGCTGCAGCCCGCCGCCGGCGGCCCCGCCACGGACGGGCTGATCTCCCAGGTGGAGAACGGGCTGTACATCGTCGGCGACCGCTCCTGGTCGATCGACATGCAGCGCTACAACTTCCAGTTCACCGGCCAGCGCGCCTACGCGATCAAGAACGGCCGCCTCGCCGGGCAGGTCAAGGACTTCGCCTACCAGGCGACCACCACCGACTTCTGGGGCTCGATGAGCGCCGTCGGCGGCCCGCAGACGTACGTGCTCGGCGGCGCCTTCAACTGCGGCAAGGCCCAGCCGGGCCAGGTCGCGGCGGTCAGCCACGGCTGCCCGTCCGCGCTGTTCCGCAACGTCAACGTGCTCAACACCCAGCAGGAGGCCGGTCACTGATGAACCCCGTCAAGCCCCACGAGCTGGTCGAGCGCGCCCTGGAGCTGTCCCGCGCGGACGGCTGCGTCGTCATCGCCGACGAGGACTCCACCGCCAACCTCCGCTGGGCCGGCAACGGCCTCACCACCAACGGCGTCACCCGCGGCCGCCGGCTCACCGTGATCGCCACCGTGGACGGCGCCGAGGGCACCGCGTCCGGCGTGGTCTCCCGCGAGGCCGTCACCCTCGACGAGGTCGAGTCGCTGGTCCGCGCCGCCGAGGCCGCCGCCCGCGACGCCGGGCCCGCCGAGGACGCCCAGCCGCTGATCCCGTCCCGCCCGGCCTCGGCCGACTTCACCGCACCGCCCGCCGAGACCTCCGCCGAGGTGTTCGCGGCCTTCGCCCCGGCCCTCGGCGAGGCCTTCGCCCGGGCCCGCAAGAACGGCGAGCTGCTGTACGGCTTCGCCCGGCACGAGGTGACCAGCAGCTACCTCGGCACCTCCACCGGCCTGCGGCTGCGGCACGACCAGCCGACCGGCACCGTCGAGCTGAACGCCAAGACCGCCGACCTCACCGGCTCCGCCTGGGCGGGCGCGGCCACCCGCGACTTCACCGACGTCGACGTCACCGAGCTGCACACCGGGCTCACCCGGCGGCTGGGCTGGGGCCGCAAGCGGATCGACCTGCCGGCCGGCCGCTACGAGACGCTGCTGCCGCCCTCCGCCGTCGCCGACCTGCTGGTCTATCTCAGCTGGTCCTCCGGCGGACGTGACGCCGCCGAGGGCCGCACCGTCTTCTCCAAGGCGGGCGGCGGCACCCGGGTCGGCGAGCGGCTCAGCCCGCTGCCGCTGACCCTGCGCTCCGACCCGGCCGAGCCGGGCCTGGAGGCCGCGCCGTTCGTCCTCACCCACTCCTCGGGCGACAACGACTCGGTCTTCGACAACGGCCACCCGCTCACCGCCACCGACTGGATCCGCGACGGCGAGCTGGCCAACCTGCTCACCACCCGGCACTCGGCCGGCCTGACCGGCCTGCCGCTGCACCCGCCGGTGGACAACCTCGTCCTGGAGACCGCGGAGCAGTCGTCCGCGCCCACCCTGGAGGAGATGATCGCCCGCACCGAGCGTGGCCTGCTGCTCACCTGCCTCTGGTACATCCGCGAGGTCGACCCGGCGACACTGCTGCTCACCGGCCTCACCCGGGACGGCGTGTACCTGGTGGAGGACGGCGAAGTGGTCGGCGCGGTCAACAACTTCCGGTTCAACGAGTCGCCGGTCGACATCCTCGGACGGATCACCGAGGTCGGACGCACCGAGCGCTGCCTGCCCCGCGAGTGGGGCGACTGGTTCACCCGGGCGGCGATGCCGCCGGTCCGGGTGGCCGACTTCAACATGAGTTCGGTCAGCCAGGCCTCCTAGCGGAGCCCGGCACGGGGGGAGAGGTTCCCGGAACGATGGACGAGAAGCAGACGGTCAGAGTCTCCAAGCGGCTGTCCCGCATCCTGCGGCACGACCCCGGCTCGGTCGGCATCACCCTGGACGGGGCCGGCTGGGTGGGGGTGGACACCCTGCTCGCGGCGCTGGCCCGGCACGGCCGGGCGGTCAGTCGGGCCGAGCTGGACCACGTCGTGGAGACGAACAACAAGCGCCGGTTCGCCTTCTCCGAGGACGGCCTCTCCATCCGCGCCAGCCAGGGCCACACGGTCGACGTCGACCTCGGCCTGCCGCCCAGCGACCCGCCCGCGGTGCTGTACCACGGCACCACCGGGCGGGTCCTGGACGCGATCTTCCACGAGGGGCTGCGCCCGATGGCCCGCCAGGACGTGCACCTCTCCGCCGACACCGAGACGGCCACCCGGGTCGGCTCCCGGCACGGCCGGCCGGTCGTCCTGCTGGTGGACGCCGCCGCGATGGCCCGCGACGGCCACGTCTTCCGGGTCAGCGCCAACGGCGTCTGGCTGACCGACGCCGTCCCGCCCGCGTACCTGCGGAAAGCCTGAGCCCCGGAGCCCCCGTGACGGCCGACACGGCGTACCGTGAATTGGCTGCACCCACGGGGGCGCGGTGACGGACGAAGGCGGTAGGCGATGGCGAAGAGCTCCGGCAACGGGCAGGTCTTCCGGATCACCGGGGCCCGGACCGGCCTCACGGAGGACGTGCGGGGCCGCCAGCGGCGGTACGTGATCTCGATGCTGGTCCGCACGCTCTGCGTGCTGCTGGCCGTCGTGCTCTGGGACGTCCAGCGGGTCCTGGCGTTCATCGCGCTGGCCGGCGGCGTGCTGCTGCCGTACTTCGCGGTGGTGATCGCCAACGCCGGCCGCGAGCGCGCCCCGGGCCTCCCGAGCACCTTCGCGGTGCCGCCGGAGACCCCGCTGATGCTCGGCCCCGGCGGGACGGGCGGCGGCGGACGCCCCGCCCCGAACACCGACGCGGACCCGCGCGCCGACCGGGACGGCACGGACTCCCCCGCCGCCGACTGAGCCGCGTACGGACGGGTCGACCGATCCGTCCGGTTCTGTCGGCATTCGCCCGGCAGAACCCTCAACAGAGGCTCAGATTAATCATGAAAGGCCTAGCCACACGGGGGTTGTGGCGTGACATACTGCGTACGCGCTCCGCATCCCCCGTCGGAGCGACAGACCGACGCCGGGCGGCTCCCCCCGTGGCTGCCCGGCGTCGTCATGCCCGCGTGCGGGAGCGCTTTCCCGGGGTGCGAGACTGGCCGTGACAGCTCCGGCAGCTCCCCCCAGGACGGCCCACCATGGACACCCCCTCGCTCGGCCTCTTCGGCACCGCGGACGCCTCCGCCGGCCCCGACGGCCCGCCGGTCTGCTCGGCGAAGGGCTGCCGCGAGGACGCCCGGTGGGTGCTGGTCTGGAACAACCCCAAGCTGCACACCCCCGACCGCCGGAAGACCTGGCTGGCCTGCGACGACCACCGCGAGCACCTCTCGCAGTTCCTCGGCGTCCGGGGCTTCCTGAAGGAGGTCCTCCCCCTCGAGGACTTCGAGGGGTAGCGGGCTCCTGCCCGAGGCACACGGGTGGCCAGGTCAGGGGCGCGTGGGGGCACCCGCGCCCCTGAGCGGCTTCAGCCGCCGATGGCGGACATCGGGCGGTCGGGCTGGTGGAAGGTGGGGGCGTCGATGCCGGCGCCGGCCTTCTTGCCCCACATGGCCTTCCGCCAGAGTTCGCCGATCTCCGCGTCCGAGGCGCCCGACCGCATCGCCTCCCGCAGGTCCGTCTCGTCAGTGGCGAAGAGGCAGTTGCGGACCTGCCCGTCCGCGGTGAGCCGGGTGCGGTCGCAGGCCCGGCAGAACGGCCGGGTCACCGAGGCGATCACGCCGACCCGCGCGGGGCCGCCGTCCACCAGCCAGCGCTCGGCGGGTGCCGCGCCGCGGGCCGCACTCGGCTCCGGGGTGAGGTCGAAGCGGTCCTGCAGCAGGGCGAGGATCTCCTCGGCCGTGACCATCTGCGAGCGGTCCCAGCCGTGCTGGGCGTCGAGCGGCATCTGCTCGATGAACCGCAGTTCGTAGCCGTGCTCGATGCACCAGGAGAGCAGGTCGGCGGCCTCGTGGTCGTTGACGCCGCGCATCAGGACGGCGTTGAGCTTGACCGGGCTGAGCCCGGCGGCCTCGGCGGCCGCCAGGCCGTCGAGCACGTCGTGGTGGCGGCGGCGCCGGGTGAGGGTGTGGAAGGTGTCCTCGTCGAGGGTGTCGAGCGAGACGTTCACCCGGTCCAGTCCGGCCTGCTTGAGGGCGGCTGCGGTGCGGGCGAGGCCGATGCCGTTGGTGGTGAGGGAGAGCTCGGGCCGGGGCTCCAGTTCGGCGCAGGCGGCGACGATGCCGACCAGGCCGGGCCGCAGCAGCGGCTCGCCGCCGGTGAAGCGGACCTCGCGGACGCCGAGGTCGCGCACCGCGATGCCGACCAGCCGGACGATCTCCTCGTCGGTGAGCAGGGACGGCTTGGCCAGCCACTGCAGGCCCTCCTCGGGCATGCAGTAGGTGCACCGCAGGTTGCAGCGGTCGGTGAGGGACACGCGCAGATCCACGGCCTGCCGGCCGAAGGTGTCGAGCAGCATCGCGGCCCCCTTCCTGAGTGCGTGGGCTCAAAACCCGCGGGCCCGGCCGCCGTTGCGGGCGGGCCGGGCCAGCTTATCGACCGGGGCGGTACCCGTCCGGGGTACGTCCGGTCAGTGGGCTCCGGTCAGTGGGCTCCGGTCAGTGGGCTCCGAGCCCGGTGAGCGAGCGGACCTCCAGTTCAGCGTACTTCGCCGGGTCGGCGGTCTCCTTGGAGAGCAGGGTGCCGATCCAGCCGGCCAGGAAGCCGACCGGGATGGAGACCAGGCCGGGGTTCTCCAGCGGGAACCAGTGGAAGTCGCTGTGCGGGAAGAGCGAGTTCTTGCCGCCGGAGACCACCGTGGAGAAGATCACCAGGGTGACCGAGGTGATCAGGCCCGCGTAGACCGAGCTGACGGCGCCGGTGGTGTTGAACCGCTTCCAGAAGAGCGAGTAGAGCAGGGTCGGCAGGTTGGCGGAGGCCGCGACCGCGAAGGCCAGGGCGACCAGGGCCGCGGCGTTCAGCTTGTCCGCGAAGATCGACAGCAGGATGGCGATCGCGCCGATCGCCACCGCGGCCAGCTTCGCCGAGCGGACCTCCTCCTTCTCCGAGGCCTTGCCGCGGCGGATCACGTTGGCCCACAGGTCGTGGGCGAAGGAGGCCGAGGAGGCCAGGGTGAGTCCGGCGACCACGGCGAGGATGGTGGCGAAGGCGACCGCCGAGATCACCGCCAGCAGGATGGCGCCGCCGGTGGAGCCGGCGCCGCCGCCGAGTTCCTGGGCGAGCAGCGGGGCGGCGGTGTTGCCGGCCGCGTTGGACGCCTTGATGGCCTTCGGGCCGACCAGGGCGGCCGCGCCGAAGCCGAGGGCCAGGGTCATCAGGTAGAAGCCGCCGATGATGCCGATCGCCCAGAGCACGGACTTCCGGGCGGCCTTCGCGGTGGGCACGGTGTAGAAGCGCACCAGGATGTGCGGCAGGCCGGCGGTGCCCAGCACCAGGGCGAGGCCGAGGCTGAGGAAGTCCAGCTTGGTGGTGCCGGTGGTGCCGTACTTCAGGCCGGGTTCGAGGAAGGCGGCGCCCTTGCCGCTGGCCTCGGAGGCGGCGCCGAGCAGGCTGGAGAGGTTGAAGTGGTACTTGGCGAGCACCAGGACGGTCATCAGCGCGGTGCCGGCGATCAGCAGCACCGCCTTGACGATCTGCACCCAGGTGGTGCCCTTCATGCCGCCGATCGCGACGTAGATCACCATCAGGGCGCCGACCGCGACGATCGTCCAGCGCTTGGCGCCCTCGCCGCTGACCCCGAGCAGCAGGGCGACCAGCGAGCCGGCGCCGACCATCTGGGCCAGCAGGTAGAAGATCGACACCACGATGGTGGAGACGCCGGCGGCGGTGCGCACCGGGCGCTGCCGCATCCGGAAGGCCAGCACGTCGGCCATGGTGTAGCGGCCGGAGTTGCGCAGCGGTTCGGCGACCAGCAGCAGGGCGACCAGCCAGGCCACCAGGAAGCCGATCGAGTAGAGGAAGCCGTCGTAGCCGAAGAGCGCGATGGCGCCGGCGATGCCGAGGAAGGACGCGGCGGACATGTAGTCGCCGGAGATGGCGAGGCCGTTCTGGAAGCCGGTGAATCCGCGGCCGCCGGCGTAGAAGTCGGCGGCGTCCTTGGTCTGCCGGCCGGCCCAGATCGTGATGCCGAGGGTGGCGGCCACGAACAGGCCGAACAGGGTCATGGTGAGGCCGCGGTGGTCGCTCGCGGCGCTGGCCAGCTGGATCATTCGGCGGCCTCCCGGGGGGCGTGGACGGCGGCGGGCGCGTGGCTCTCGCGGATCGCCTCGGCGGGCGGGTCGAGGCGGCGGTCCGCGTAGCGGGCGTACCAGGCGGCGATGGCGAAGGTGGAGGCGAACTGCAGCAGGCCGAGCACCAGGGCGGTGTTGACGTGGCCGACGACCTTGGTCGCCATGAACGCCGGGGCGTAGCTCGACAGCAGCACGTACAGCAGGTACCAGAGGATGAAGCCGATGGTGACCGGGAAGGCGAAGCTCCGGAAGGCGGACCTGAGGCCGCGGAACTCCTCGCCCTCCTCGATCCGTTGCACGTCTGCGGCGGCGGCCTCGGCGGCCGGCGGAGTGTCCACGCGGTGTCTCCTGACGTCGGCGGGTGCGCGGGTGGATCACTGGGGTGTGAGGGGCATCACAGGCACGGTGCGGCTGCATGCTAGATCCACCCGCGCGGCCCGCGACAGCGTCCGCGCACGATCGGCCGCGGGCTGTCCCCGATCTGGCCGAAAACCGTCCGCGCAAACCGCCCGGGGCGGTGCCGCGCGTGCGGCACCGCCCCGGGGGCGCAGAGGATGTGACTGCGGGTCAGAAGGTGATGCGGACCTTCAGCGCCTCGCGGTCGTGCATGGCGCGGTAGCCGTCCGGCACCCCGTCGAGGCCGACGGTGCGGT
Organism: Kitasatospora sp. NPDC007106; assembly: GCF_040634455.1. NCBI lineage: Bacteria > Bacillati > Actinomycetota > Actinomycetes > Kitasatosporales > Streptomycetaceae > Kitasatospora > Kitasatospora sp. NPDC007106. Next base: position 414 of record NZ_JBEYFP010000049.1, on the reverse strand, counting down.
CGAAGACCAGGCCGGGGTCGATCGCGCCGGACAGCACGTCCGGCAGCAGCTCGGGGATGTACGCGCGGGCCGGGGCGACACCGCCGGCCAGCGTCACGTTGCGGCCGAACATCTGGGCGATGTCCACACCGGCGCTGCCGCCGTGCGGCACGCCGACGTAGCCGACCGCGCCGCCGTCCCGGGCGATCGAGATCGCGGTGCGCATCGACTCCTCGGTGCCGACGGCCTCCAGCACCGCGTGCGCACCCTGACCGCCGGTCAGCTCCTTGACCGCCTCGATCGCGGCCTCGCCGCGCTCGGCGACGACGTCGGTGGCGCCGAAGCTGCGGGCGATCGCGGTGCGCTGCTCGTGCCGGCCCAACGCGATGATCCGGCCGGCGCCGAGGCGGTGCGCGGCGAGCACGCCGCACAGGC
>NZ_JBEYFP010000048.1:0-22680 GCF_040634455.1 Kitasatospora sp. NPDC007106 | reverse complement strand
TCCGCCCGGGCAGCGGTCCGGCGAGCCGGTCGAGGAGGTCGGGGCCGAAGGCGGCGGCCCCGGGGGCGGGGCGGGCGACGAGCCGTCGCAGCCGGCGGGCGAGTGCGGCGGGGGCGGCGAGCCAGGCGGCGTCCTGCAGCCGCGGGCTGCGCACGTAGTCGAGGGCGCCGGAGGCCGGGGTGGAGGCGAGCGGGTGGAAGCCGTCGGGCAGGGCGCGGACGGCCGCGACGTCGGCGGTGGTGAGGCCGTCCACGACCCGGTAGGCGACCCCGTTGTCGTCCGGCGAGTCCACGTCGAGGGCCGCGTGGTACGGGCCTTCGGGCGTCGTCAGGGTGAGGTGGCCGTGGTACCAGTGGCCGAAGTCGTGCGAGGGGTCGCGGGTGAAGTCGTGGAAGGTGCCGGCGGCCACGCCGTACCGGGGGAGGGGCATGGACCAAGGGTGGCGGGCGGCGGGGCGGGCGGCCAGCCGCTGAACGGGTGCGCGGCGGGCATTCGTGAGCTTGTGAAAGAAAGGTCAATCGACCGCACCGCCCCCGCACCCGGGCGGGTGAGGTGCCTATATCACGCCCGACGGAGTGCTCAGAAATTTGCTCCGGCGGCAGCATGATTGATATAGGCGCAAGCCTCTGACCAGTCGCTTCAGAAGTGAATGCGACTGTTTGTGACCATTTGCCTTCATTGCGTGGATAGGTCGTGGCTTCGGTCGGTTGGTGGTCGTTTGCGAGGTGGCGCAGATCACAAAGATCGTTCAGAACCGCGTGTCGCAGATCACAAGCCGACGGGCATAGGATGCGCTCGATCCGGGCTTTGTGAACTGCCTCACATGGGATTGATCTCATGGTTCGGATCACCGGATCACCCCAGCGTGACCCGGCAGTTCCTATCTGCAGTCAAGGACGACTGGACGGAGGGAGCGGGGGCTATGAATGCCTACGCGCCGATCCTCGTACTCGGTGCCATCGCGGCGGCGTTCGCGGTCGGCTCCGTCGTGATGGCCTCGCTGACCGGCCCGAAGCGCTACAACCGGGCCAAGTTGGAGGCGTACGAGTGCGGTATCGAGCCGACCCCGCAGCCGGTGGGCGGCGGGCGGTTCCCGATCAAGTACTACCTGACGGCGATGCTCTTCATCGTCTTCGACATCGAGATCGTCTTCCTCTACCCGTGGGCGGTCAGCTTCGACGCCCTCGGGATCTTCGGGCTGGTCGAGATGCTCCTGTTCATCGCCACCGTCTTCGTCGCGTACGCCTACGTCTGGCGCCGCGGCGGTCTGGAGTGGGACTGACCGCTGACTTTGTGAACGGGCGGACAAGCCACCGGACTCGAAGGCATTGAGAGGGATCTGATGGGTATCGAGGAGAAGCTGCCGAGCGGCTTCCTGCTCACCAGCGTGGAGACCGCCGCAGGGTGGGTGCGGAAGGCGTCGCTCTTCCCCGCCACCTTCGGCCTGGCCTGCTGCGCGATCGAGATGATGACGACCGGCGCCGGCCGCTACGACCTGGCCCGGTTCGGCATGGAGGTGTTCCGCGGCTCCCCGCGGCAGGCCGACCTGATGATCGTGGCCGGCCGGGTCAGCCAGAAGATGGCCCCGGTGCTGCGCCAGGTCTACGACCAGATGGCCAACCCGAAGTGGGTCATCTCGATGGGCGTGTGCGCCTCCTCCGGCGGCATGTTCAACAACTACGCGATCGTCCAGGGCGTGGACCACATCGTCCCGGTCGACATCTACCTGCCGGGCTGCCCGCCCCGCCCGGAGATGCTGATGGACGCGATCCTCAAGCTGCACGAGAAGATCCAGCACGAGAAGCTCGGCGTGAACCGCCGCCGCGCCGAGGAGCAGGCCGAGCAGGCCGCGCTGCAGGCCACCCCGGTCAGCGAGATGCGGGGGCTGCTGCGATGACCGAGCAGAACGGCGTGCCCGCCACCCGCAAGGAGATCCCCGTCGAGGTGATCGGCAAGCGCCAGGGCATGTTCGGCGCCCAGGACACCGGCGACACCTCCGGCTTCGGCGGCCTCACCCGCCCCGTCGTGCTGCCGCCCGCGAGCACCCGCCCCTACGGCGGCTGGTTCGACGAGGTCGCCGACGAGTTCGAGGGCGCCCTGGAGGAGCAGGGCCTCGACGTGGCCGAGGTGCTCGAGAAGACCGTCGTCGACCGCGGCGAACTCACCTTCCACGTCGCCCGCGAGCACCTGCTGAAGACCGCCCGCACCCTGCGCGACGACCCGGCGCTCCGCTTCGAGCTCTGCCTCGGCGTGAGCGGCGTCCACTACCCGGCCGACAAGGGCCGCGAGCTGCACGCCGTCTACCACCTGCGGTCGATCACCCACACCCGGCTGATCCGGCTGGAGGTCACCGCACCGGACACCGACCCGCACATCCCGTCCGTCGTCAGCGTCTACCCGACCAACGACTGGCACGAGCGCGAGACCTACGACTTCTTCGGCCTGGTCTTCGACGGCCACCCCGCCCTCACCCGGATCATGATGCCGGACGACTGGCTGGGCCACCCGCAGCGCAAGGACTACCCGCTCGGCGGCATCCCCGTCGAGTACAAGGGCGCCCAGATCCCGGCGCCCGACCAGCGGAGGTCGTACAGCTGATGACCACTCACCACTACGAAGAGGCCGGCGCCCGCGAGACCACCGAAGGGCGCGTCTTCACCGTCACCGGCGGCGACTGGGGCGAGGTCGTCGAGGCCGTCGCCCGCGCCGACGACGAGCGGATCATCGTCAACATGGGCCCCCAGCACCCGTCCACCCACGGCGTGCTGCGGCTGATCCTGGAGATCGACGGCGAGACGGTGACGGAGGCCCGCTGCGGCATCGGCTACCTCCACACCGGCATCGAGAAGAACATGGAGTTCAGGACCTGGGTCCAGGGCACCACCTTCGTGACCCGCATGGACTACCTGACGCCGCTGTTCAACGAGACCGCCTACTGCCTGGCCGTCGAGAAGCTGCTCGGCATCACCGACGACGTCCCCGACCGCGCCAACGTAATCCGTGTCCTCATGATGGAGCTCAACCGCATCTCCTCGCACCTCGTGGCGCTCGCCACCGGCGGCATGGAGATCGGCTCCACCACGCTGATGATCTACGGCTTCCGCGACCGCGAACTCATCCTGGACGTCTTCGAGCTGGTCACCGGCCTGCGGATGAACCACGCCTACATCCGCCCCGGCGGCCTCGCTCAGGACCTCCCGCCCGGCGCCGTCGACAAGATCCGCGAGGCGGTCGCGCTGTTCCGCTCCCGGATGCACGAGTACGACAAACTCGCCACCACCAACCCGGTGTTCAAGGCCCGCCTGGTCGACGTCGGCCACCTCGACCTGGCTGGCTGCCTCGCCCTCGGCGCCACCGGCCCGATCCTGCGCGCCACCGGCCTGCCGCACGACCTGCGCAAGACCGACCCCTACTGCGGCTACGAGGACTACGACTTCGAGGTCGCCACCGCCGACACCGCGGACTCCTACGGCCGGTTCCTGATCCGGCTGGAGGAGATGAAGCAGTCCCTGCGGATCGTCGAGCAGTGCCTCGACCGGCTGAAGCCCGGCCCGGTCATGGTCGGCGACAAGAAGATCGCCTGGCCCGCCCAGCTCGCCGTCGGCCCCGACGGCATGGGCAACTCCCTCGACCACATCCGGAAGATCATGGGCACCTCGATGGAGGCCCTGATCCACCACTTCAAGCTGGTCACCGAGGGCTTCCGGGTGCCCGTCGGCCAGGCCTACGCGGCCGTCGAGTCGGCCAAGGGCGAACTCGGGGTGCACGTGGTCAGCGACGGAGGCACCCGGCCCTACCGGGTCCACTTCCGCGACCCCTCGTTCACCAACCTGCAGACGATGGCGGCGATGTGCGAGGGCGGCCAGGTCGCCGACGTCATCGTCGCGGTGGCCGGGATCGACCCGGTGATGGGAGGCGTGGACCGGTGACCAACGTCGAACTCGGACTGCCGGCACTGCCGGCCAAGCCGTACCCGCAGGACGTCCACGAGCGGCTCGCCGCCGACGCCCGCGAACTGATCGGCCGCTACCCGGTCGCCCGCTCCGCGCTACTGCCGCTGCTCCACCTCGTCCAGGCCGAGGAGGGCTGCGTCACCCCGACGGGCATCCGCTTCTGCGCCGAACAGCTCGACCTCACCACCGCGGAGGTCACCGCGGTCGCCACCTTCTACACCATGTACCGCCGCCGGCCGGCCGGCGAGCACCACGTCGGCGTCTGCACCAACACCCTGTGCGCCGTCCTCGGCGGCGACCAGATCTTCGACGAGCTCAAGCAGCACCTCGGCATCGAGAACAACCAGACCACCGACGACGGCAAGATCTCCATCGAGCACATCGAGTGCAACGCCGCCTGCGACTACGCCCCCGTGGTGATGGTCAACTGGGAGTTCTTCGACAACCAGACCCCCGAGAGCACCAAGCAGCTCGTCGACGACCTGCGCGCCGGCCGGGAGGTCCACCCCACCCGCGGCGCCAAGCTCTGCTCCTTCAAGGAGACCGCCCGCATCCTCGCCGGCTTCCCCGACGAGCGCCCCGGCGCCGTCGACGAGTCCGGCGCCGGCGGCACCCCCTCCCTCGCGGGCCTCAAGCTCGCCAAGGGCGAGGCCCTGCCCGGCACCCCGGGCACCAAGGTGGTCGCCCCCCGCCACGAAGGGACCGAAGCGTGATGACCTCCGCCGAACCGGCCGAGAAGCTCCTGACGCCGGTCCTCTCCGCCAGCTGGGACGACGACCGCCCGTGGACGCTGGAGACCTACCTCCGCCACGACGGCTACACCGGCCTGCGCAACGCCCTCGCCATGCCGCCCGACGACGTCATCGCCCTCGTCAAGGACGCCGGACTGCGCGGCCGCGGCGGCGCCGGCTTCCCCACCGGCATGAAGTGGCAGTTCATCCCGCAGAACGACGGCAAGCCGCACTACCTCGTCGTCAACGCGGACGAGTCCGAGCCGGGCACCTGCAAGGACATCCCGCTGCTCTTCGCCAACCCGCACTCGCTGATCGAGGGCATGGTGATCGCCTCCTACGCGATCCGCTGCAGCCACGCCTTCGTCTACCTGCGCGGCGAGGTCGTCCCGGTGCTGCGCCGGCTGCAGGCCGCCGTCGCCGAGGCCTACGAGGCCGGCTACCTCGGCAAGGACGTCCTCGGCTCCGGCATCGACCTCGACATCACCGTGCACGCCGGCGCCGGCGCCTACATCTGCGGCGAGGAGACCGCCCTCCTCGACTCCCTGGAGGGCCGCCGCGGCCAGCCCCGGCTCCGTCCGCCGTTCCCCGCGATCGCCGGCCTCTACGCCTGCCCGACCGTGGTGAACAACGTCGAGTCGATCGCCTCCGTGCCGCCGATCCTCAGCCGCGGCAAGGAGTGGTTCAAGGGCCTCGGCACCGAGAAGTCCCCCGGCTTCACCCTCTACTCGCTGTCCGGGCACGTCACCAACCCCGGCCAGTACGAGGCACCGCTCGGCATCACGCTGCGCCAGCTGCTGGAGATCAGCGGCGGCATCCGGGCCGGCCACCGCCTCAAGTTCTGGACCCCGGGGGGCTCCTCCACCCCGATGTTCACCGACCAGCACCTCGACGTCCCGCTCGACTACGAGGGCGTCGGCGCCGCCGGCTCCATGCTCGGCACCAAGGCCCTCCAGGTCTTCGACGAGACCACCTGCGTGGTGCGCGCCGTCACCCGCTGGACGGAGTTCTACGCCCACGAGTCCTGCGGCAAGTGCACCCCCTGCCGCGAGGGCACCTACTGGCTCGTCCAGCTGCTCAAGCGGATCGAGGCCGGCCAGGGCGAGAGCGGCGACCTGGAGAAGCTCCTCGACATCGCCGACAACATCAACGGCAAGTCCTTCTGCGCCCTCGGCGACGGCGCCGCCAGCCCGATCGTCTCCTCGCTCCAGTACTTCCGCGAGGAGTACGAGCAGCACCTCACCGAGCGGCGCTGCCCGCTCGACCCCGCCGCCTCCACCGTCTGGGCAGGCCGGCACCACGCCCACGAGTCCGCCACCGAGAGGGAGGTGCACGCGTGACCACTGCAACGACCGGCGACTCCGCCGCGGGTTCGTCCACGGCCACCGACCTCGTCACGCTCACCATCGACGGCGTCGAGGTCCAGGTGCCCAAGGGCACCCTGGTCATCCGCGCCGCCGAGCAGATCGGCACCCAGATCCCGCGCTTCTGCGACCACCCGCTGCTCGACCCGGCCGGCGCCTGCCGCCAGTGCATCGTCGAGATCGAGGGCCAGCGCAAGCCGGTCGCCTCCTGCACCATCCCCGTCGCCGAGGGCATGGTCGTCCGCACCCAGCTCAGCTCGCCGGTCGCCGAGAAGGCGCAACGCGGCGTGATGGAGCTGCTGCTCATCAACCACCCGCTGGACTGCCCGGTCTGCGACAAGGGCGGCGAGTGCCCGCTGCAGAACCAGGCGATGTCCACCGGCGACACCGACACCCGCTTCGACGGCGTCAAGCGGACGTACCCCAAGCCCGTCCCGATCTCCACCCAGGTCCTGCTCGACCGCGAACGCTGCGTGCTCTGCGCCCGCTGCACCCGCTTCTCCCAGCAGATCGCCGGAGACCCCTTCATCGACCTCGTCGAACGCGGCGCCCTCCAGCAGGTCGGCACCGGCGAGGGCGACGACTTCCGCTCCTACTTCTCCGGCAACACCATCCAGATCTGCCCGGTCGGCGCCCTCACCTCCGCCGCCTACCGCTTCCGCTCCCGCCCCTTCGACCTGGTCTCCTCACCGAGCGTCTGCGAGCACTGCTCGTCCGGCTGCTCACTGCGCACCGACCACCGCCGCGGCAAGGTCATGCGCCGACTCGCCGGCGAGGAACCGCAGGTCAACGAGGAGTGGAGCTGCGACAAGGGCCGCTTCGCCTTCCGCTACGCGCAGCAGCGCGACCGGATCGCCACCCCGCTGGTCCGCGGCGAGGACGGCGAACTCGCCCCCGCCTCCTGGCCCGAGGCGCTCGCCCGGGCCGCCGAAGGACTGCGCGGCGCCCGCACCGGCGTGCTCGCCGGCGGCCGCGCCACCGTCGAGGACGCCTACGCCTACGCCAAGTTCGCCCGCCTGGTGCTCGGCACCAACGACGTGGACTTCCGGGCCCGCCCGCACAGCAGCGAGGAGGCGGACTTCCTGGCCGCCGCCGTCGCCGGCCGCGGCACCGACCTGGACGGCACCGGCCCCACCTACCAGCAGCTGGAGGACGCCCCGGCCGTCCTGCTCGCGGGCCTGGAGCCCGAGGAGGAGTCGCCGATCGTCTTCCTGCGGCTGCGCAAGGCCGTCCGCGACAAGGGCCAGCGCGTCTACGCGATCGCCTCGCACGCCACCCGCGGCCTCGGCAAGCTGCGCGGCGCGCTGCTGCCCGCCGCCCCCGGCACCGAGGCCGAGTGGCTGGCCGCCCTCGCCGGCGACGAGGTGCTCGCCGACGACGCCGGCCGGGCCGCCGACGCGCTGCGCTCGCCCGGCTCGGTGATCCTGGTCGGCGAGCGGCTCGCCACCACCGCCGGCGGCCTCACCGCCGCCCTGCGGCTCGCCCACGCCACCGGCGCCTCGCTCGCCTGGGTGCCGCGCCGGGCCGGTGAGCGCGGCGCCGTCGAGGCAGGCGCGCTGCCCGGCCTGCTGCCCGGCGGCCGCCCGGTCACCGTGCTCGCCGCCCGCGCCGAGGCCGCCGCCGCCTGGGGCGTGCCCGACCTGCCGTCCCGGCTCGGCCGCGACACCGACCAGATCCTCGCCGCCACCGCGGCCGGCGACCTGGACGCGCTGCTGGTCGGCGGCGTCGGCGTCGAGGACCTCGCCGACCCGGCACTCGCCGAGGAGGCGCTCGCCCGGGCCGCGTTCGTGGTCTCGCTGGAGCTGCGGCCCTCCGCCGTCACCGCGCACGCCGACGTGGTGCTGCCGGTCGCCGCGGTCGCCGAGAAGGCCGGCACCTTCCTCGACTGGGAGGGCAGGGTCCGGCTGTTCGAGCCCGCGCTCAAGGCCGACCAGCTGATGCAGCGCCACCTGCACCCGGACGTGCGGGTGCTGCACATGCTGGCCGACGCGCTCGGCCGGCCGCTCGGCCTGCCGGACGTCACCGCGGCCCGCCGCGAGCTCGACGGCTTCACCCCGTGGACGGGCGACCGCCCGGCCGCCCCCTCCGCGCACCCGGCGCCGCTGCCCCGCCCGGCCACCGGCCAGGCCGTGCTGGCGGGCCACCGGTTGCTGCTCGACAACGGCACCCTCCAGGAGGGCGACGAGCACCTCGCCGGCACCCGGCACCCGGCCGTCGCCCGGCTCTCCGCGGCCACCGCCGCCGAGATCGGCGCCGCCGCCGCGCTGCGGGTCACCGGCCCGGCCGGCTCGGTCGTCCTGCCGCTGGAGGTCACCGAGGACATGCCCGACCGCACCGTCTGGCTGCCCCTCAACTCCACCCCCGGCGGCGCGCACCGCGCCCTGGGCACCACCGTCGGCCACCTGGTCACCATCGCACCGGCACAGGAGGCGTGATGCGAACCCTCGCTGCCCCCCAGATGCTCGCCGCCTACGACACGCTCGTCTTCTTCGGCCGCGACCCCTGGTGGCTGGTGCTGCTCAAGGCGGTCTTCGTCTTCGCCTTCCTGGTCGGCACCGTGCTGATCGCGATCGTGTGGGAGCGCAAGGTCGTCGCCTGGATGCAGCTGCGGATCGGCCCCAACCGGCACGGCCCCTGGGGCATGCTGCAGTCGCTCGCCGACGGCGTGAAGCTGGCCCTCAAGGAGGACCTGGTCGTCACCGGGGCCGACAAGGTGGTCTACATCCTGGCCCCGATCGTCAGCGCGATCCCGGCGTTCATGGCCTTCGCGGTGATCCCCTTCGGGCCGGCCGACGACCAGGTGTCGATCTTCGGCACCCGCACCCCGCTGCAGCTCACCGACCTGCCGATCGCCCTGCTCTACATCCTGGCGACCGCCTCCGTGGGCATCTACGGCATCGTGCTGGCCGGCTGGTCCTCCGGCTCGACCTACCCGCTGCTCGGCGGCATCCGCTCCTCCGCCCAGATGATCAGCTACGAGATCGCGATGGGCCTGTCCTTCGCCGCGGTCTTCATCTACTCGGGCTCGATGTCGACCTCGGAGATCGTCGCCTCCCAGCAGCCGACCTGGTTCGCGGTGCTGCTGCCGGTGTCGTTCATCGTCTACATCATCGCGATGGTCGGCGAGACCAACCGGGCGCCGTTCGACCTCCCGGAGGCCGAGGGCGAGCTGGTCGGCGGCTTCAACACCGAGTACTCCTCGCTGAAGTTCGCGATGTTCATGCTCGCCGAGTACGTCAACATGGTGACGGTCTCGGCCGTCGCCTCGACGCTCTTCCTCGGCGGCTGGCGCGCCCCGTGGCCGATCTCGACCTTCTGGGAGGGCGCCAACCACGGCTGGTGGCCGATGCTCTGGATCATCGTGAAGATCCAGCTGCTGCTCTTCTTCTTCATCTGGCTCCGCGGCACGCTGCCCCGGCTCCGCTACGACCAGTTCATGAAGCTGGGCTGGAAGGTCCTCATCCCGGTCTCGCTGGTCTGGCTGGTGATGGTGGCCAGCGTCCGGGCGCTGCGCAACGAGGGCTACGACTTCGCCAACGTGGTGCTGTACGTCGGCGCCCCGATCGCCGCCGTCCTGCTGCTGGCCCTGGTCTGGGACCTGATGCGGAAGAAGCCCGCCGCGGCCGAGCCCGCCCCGCCCGCCGCGTTCGACCCGATGGCCGGCGGCTACCCGGTGCCTCCGCTGCCCGGCCAGGAACTGCCGCCCGTCCCGCGCCGGCGCAGCCGCGCCCCGCAACTCCAGGACGCCCTCAACGGGGCCGACCACACCGAAGGGAGCTGAGCCGACGTGTCATCGGACGACACCTCAGGGCACGACGCGACAGCCAGGCCGTCGATCCTCGGCCCGGCCGCCGGCTTCGGCGTGACCTTCAAGGCCATGTTCAAGAAGCGGCTCACCGAGCAGTACCCGGAGCAGAAGAAGCCCACCGCCCCGCGCTTCCACGGCCGCCACCAGCTGAACCGGCACCCCGACGGCCTGGAGAAGTGCGTCGGCTGCGAGCTGTGCGCCTGGGCCTGCCCGGCCGACGCCATCTACGTCGAGGGCGCCGACAACCGGGACGACGAGCGCTACTCGCCCGGCGAGCGGTACGGCGCGGTCTACCAGATCAACTACGCCCGCTGCATCCTCTGCGGGCTGTGCATCGAGGCCTGCCCGACCCGCGCGCTCACCATGACCAACGAGTACGAGCTCGCCGACTCCACCCGGGCCGACCTGATCTTCACCAAGGAGCAGCTGCTCGTCGGCCTCACCGAGGGCATGGTCGACAGCCCGCACGCCATCTACCCCGGGGCCGACGAACAGGCCTACTACCGGGGCGAGATCACCCAGGCCGCGCCCGGCACCGTGCAGCAGGAGCGGCACCAGGACGAGAAGGAGGTGCAGCCATGACCTCCACCGGAGAGGCCGTCCAGTTCTGGGTCCTCGCGGTGATCGCCGTCGGCGGTGCGCTCGGCATGCTGCTGATGAAGAAGGCGGTGCACAGCGCGCTCTGCCTGGCGGCGACGATGCTGGCGCTCGCGGTCTGCTACATGGCCCAGGGCGCGGTGTTCCTGGGCGTGGTGCAGATCGTCGTCTACACCGGCGCGATCATGATGCTCTTCCTGTTCGTGGTCATGCTGGTCGGCGTCACCAGCGCGGACTCGCTGAAGGAGCAGCTCAAGGGCCAGCGGTTCGCCGCGGTGCTCTGCGGGCTCGGCTTCGGCGTGCTGCTGATCGCCGGCCTCGCCAACGCGAAGCTGCACAGCTTCACCGGCCTCGCCGAGGCCAACGCCGAGGGCAACGTACAGGGCCTGGCCCGCCTGATCTTCACCAAGTACGTGTGGGCCTTCGAGGTCACCGGCGCCCTGCTGATCACCGCGGCGATCGGCGCGATGGTGCTGACCCACCGCGAGTACGTGCAGAAGCCGAAGACCCAGCGCGAGCTGGCCGCCCAGCGGGTCAGGGACAACCTGCAGGTGCCGCCGATGCCCGCGCCCGGCGTCTACGCCCGGCACAACGCCGTGGACGTCCCCGGCCTGCTGCCGGACGGCACCGTCGCCGAGGACTCGGTGATGGGCACCCTGCGCGAGCGCGGCCAGATCCGCGACGTCAGCCAGGAGATGCTGCAGCGGATGGCGGAGCTGGAGGAGTCCACCGCCGACTGGCTGGGCCGCCCGTCCTCCGCCCGCCCGGCGACGCCCGAGCAGCGCGCCGCGCTGGAGACGGTGCCGACGAAGGAGAAGAAGGAGGACGAGGCGTGAACCCGGTCAACTACCTCTACCTCTCAGCCCTGTTGTTCACCATCGGCGCGTCCGGTGTGCTGATCCGGCGGAACGCGATCGTGCTGTTCATGTGCGTCGAGCTGATGCTCAACGCCTCGAACCTGGCGCTGGTCACCTTCTCCCGGATGCACGGCAACCTGGACGGCCAGATCATCGCCTTCTTCACCATGGTGGTCGCGGCGGCGGAGGTCGTGGTCGGCCTCGCCATCATCGTGAGCATCTTCCGGACCAGGCACACCGCCTCGGTCGACGACAGCAACCTGATGAAGCTGTAGGCGGAGGGCCCACGGTGAACTCACTCATTCCGCTGCTGGTCGCGGTCCCGCTGGCCGGCGCCGCCCTGCTGCTGCTCGGCGGGCGCGCGCTCGACCGGTTCGGCCACTGGCTCGGCACCCTCGCGGCGGCCGCGTCCTTCGTGATCGGCCTGGTCCTCTTCGCCGAGATGCTCGGCCGGCCCACCGACCAGCGCCCCGTCCGCGAATTCCTCTACAGCTGGATCCCGGTGAACGGCTTCCAGGCCGACGTCGCCTTCCAGCTCGACCAGTTGTCCATGACCTTCGTCCTGCTGATCACCGGCGTCGGCACGCTGATCCACGTGTACTCGACGGGCTACATGGCGCACGACGAGCGCCGCCGCCGGTTCTTCGGCTACCTCAACCTGTTCCTGGCCGCCATGCTGCTGCTGGTGCTGGCCGACAACTACCTGCTGCTGTACGTCGGCTGGGAGGGCGTGGGCCTCGCCTCGTACCTGCTGATCGGCTTCTGGCAGCACAAGCCGAGCGCGGCGACGGCCGCCAAGAAGGCGTTCATCGTCAACCGGGTCGGCGACATGGGCCTGTCGATCGCGATCATGCTGATGTTCGTCGAGTTCGGCTCCTTCGCCTTCGGCCCGGTCTTCGGGGCCGCCGACGGCGCGAGCGAGGGCAAGCTCACCGCGATCGCGCTGATGCTGCTGCTCGCCGCGTGCGGCAAGTCCGCCCAGGTGCCGCTGCAGTCCTGGCTCGGCGACGCCATGGAGGGCCCGACCCCGGTCTCCGCACTGATCCACGCGGCGACCATGGTGACCGCCGGCGTCTACCTGATCGTGCGCTCGGCGGACATCTTCAACCTGGCGCCCGACGCCCAGCTCGTGGTGACGGTCGTCGGCGCGGTCACCCTGCTCTTCGGTGCGATCGTCGGTTGCGCCAAGGACGACATCAAGAAGGCGCTGGCCGGCTCGACGATGTCGCAGATCGGCTACATGGTGCTGGCCGCGGGCCTCGGCCCGATCGGCTACGTCTTCGCGATCATGCACCTGGTCACCCACGGCTTCTTCAAGGCCGGGCTCTTCCTCGGCGCCGGATCGGTCATGCACGGCATGAACGACGAGGTGAACATGCGCCACTACGGCGGCTTGCGGAAGTACATGCCGATCACCTTCGCCACCTTCGGCCTCGGCTACCTGGCGATCATCGGCTTCCCCGGTCTGTCCGGCTTCTTCTCCAAGGACAAGATCATCGAGGCGGCGTTCTCCAAGGGCGGCACGGAGGGCTGGATCCTCGGCCTGTGCGCCCTGGTCGGCGCGGCCGTCACCGCGTTCTACATGACCCGCGTGATGATGATGACCTTCTTCGGCGAGAAGCGCTGGCAGGCCGACCCGGAGACCGGCGAAGAGCCGCACCCGCACGAGTCGCCCAAGGTCATGACGCTGCCGATGGTGGTCCTCGCGGTCGGCTCGGTCTTCGCCGGTGCGCTGTTCACCTACGGCGACGCCTTCCTGAAGTGGCTGGAGCCGGTCACCGGTTTCGAGGAGGGCCACCCGCCGATCCCGGCGGCCGCCGTCACCGCGCTCACCACCGTCTGCATGCTGGCCGGCGTCGGCCTGGCCTACGCGATGTACGGCCGCAGCCGGATCCCGGTCACCCCGCCGGTGGGCTCCGCGCTCACCCGGGCCGCCCGCCGCGACCTGCTCCAGGACGACTTCAACCACGCCGTCCTGGTCCGTCCCGGCTCGGCGCTCGCCGCGACCCTGGTCTGGTTCGACAGCCGCGGCCTGGACGGCTTCGTCAACGGCCTCGCCGCCGCCATCGGCGGCGTCTCCAGCCGGCTGCGGCGGGTGCAGACGGGCTACGTCCGCACGTACGCGCTCTCCATGTTCGGCGGCACGCTCGTGCTGGTCGCCACCACCCTGCTCATGAGGTCGGTCTGATGGAAGGTCACACCATGACTGCTGAGGCTCTGCGGGGAGGCCGGCCATGAGCTACCTGCTGACCGCGACCTGTGCCGTGCCCGCCGCGGGCGCGGTGGTCACCGCCGCGCTGCCGGCGGGCAACAGCGAGGCCCGCCGGCGCACCACCAAGGCCGTGGCCCTGGCCGTCTCGGCGGCCACCCTCGCGCTGACCGCCGTCGTCGCCGCCCGGTTCGAACCGGGCGGCCCCCGCTACCAGCTGACCGAGTCCCACAGCTGGATCCGCTCCTTCGGCATCTCCTTCTCGCTCGGCGTGGACGGCATCGGCGCCGTCCTCGTCCTGCTCACCGCCGTCCTGGTGCCGCTGGTGATGCTCGCCTCCTGGCACGACGCGGACCCTGCCCCCGCCCCCGAGGGCAGCTTCGAGGCCAAGCGCCGCACCCAGGGCTTCTTCGCCCTGATCCTGGCCGTCGAGGCGATGGTGCTGGTGTCCTTCCTGGCCACCGACGTCTTCGTCTTCTACGTCTTCTTCGAAGCCATGCTGATCCCGATGTACTTCCTGATCGGCGGCTTCGGCGACCGGGCGGGCGGGCCCGACGCCGGGAGGCAGCGCTCCTACGCCGCGGTGAAGTTCCTGCTGTACAACCTGCTCGGCGGCCTGGTCATGCTGGCCGCGGTGATCGGGCTGTACGTCGTCGCCGCCGACCAGGACCTCGCCACCTTCGACCTGCCGACGCTCACCAACGCGATCGCCGACGGCAAGCTGGCGATCGACCCGACCGCGGAGAAGGCGCTCTTCCTCGGCTTCTTCTTCGCCTTCGCGGTGAAGGCGCCGCTCTGGCCGCTGCACACCTGGCTGCCGAACGCGATGGGCGAGTCCACCGCCGGAACGGCCGTCCTGATCACCGCGGTCGTCGACAAGGTCGGCACCTTCGCGATGCTGCGGTACTGCCTCGGCCTCTTCCCCGACGCCTCCAAGACCTTCGCCCCGGCGATCCTGGTGCTCTCGCTGATCGGCATCGTCTACGGCGCCCTGGTGGCCATCGGCCAGAAGGACATCAAGCGGCTGGTGGCCTACGCCTCCATCTCGCACTTCGGCTTCATCATCATGGGCATCTTCGCGCTGACCAGCCAGGGCCAGACCGGCGCCACCCTCTACATGGTCAACCACGGCATCTCCACCGCCGCGTGGATGCTCGTCGCCGGCTTCCTGATCTCCCGCCGCGGCTCGCGCCTGATCGCCGACTACGGCGGCGTGCAGAAGGTCGCCCCGGTGCTCGCCGGCACCTTCCTGATCGGCGGACTCGCCACCCTGTCGCTGCCCGGCATGGCGCCGTTCGTCAGCGAGTTCCTGGTGCTGGTCGGCACGTTCAGCCGGTACCCGGCCATCGGCATCGCCGCCACCTTCGGCATCGTGCTGGCCGCGCTGTACGCCCTGCTGCTGTACCAGCGCACCATGACCGGCCCGGTGAAGCCCCGGATGGAGGGCATGCCGGACCTCAAGGTCCGCGAACTCGCCGTCGTGGCACCGCTGGTGGCGCTCACCCTGCTGCTCGGCGTGTACCCCAAGCCGCTCACCGACATGGTGAACCCGGCCGTGGACGCCACGCTCTCCCAGGTCCACCAGACCGACCCGGCACCGGCCCACCCGGTCGCCGCCACCACCGGAGGTGAGCACGAATGAGCCCCACCCTGTGGCTCGCCGCCGCAGGCGGCAACAGCGCGAGCATCCCCGCCCCGCACATCGAGTACGGCCAGCTCTCCCCGATGCTGATCGTCTTCGCCGCCGCGGTCGTGGGCATCCTCGCCGAGGCCTTCGTGCCGCGCCGGGCCCGCTACGGCGTCCAGATCGGCGTCTCGCTGCTCGGCCTCGTCGGCGCCTTCGCCGCGGTGGTCGTGCTGGCCGCCCAGGGCCACGCGACCACGCAGGCCGGCCTGCTCGCGATGGGCTCCGTCGCGATCGACGGCCCGGCGCTCTTCCTGCAGGGCGTCATCCTGCTGACCGCGGTGATGGCCGTCCTCACCTACGCCGAGCGCCGGCTGGAACCGCGCCTCAACGGGCACGGCGTCGACTCCTTCACCGCCCAGGGCGCCGCCGTCCCCGGCGGCGACCAGGAGCGCGAGGCCACCCGGGCCGGCTTCACCACCACCGAGGTCTTCCCGCTCACCCTCTTCGCCGTCGGCGGCATGCTGCTCTTCCCCGCCGCCAACGACCTGCTGACCATGTTCGTGGCGCTGGAGGTGCTCTCCCTCCCGCTCTACCTGCTGTGCGGCCTCGCCCGGCGGCGCCGGCTGCTCTCCCAGGAGGCGGCGCTCAAGTACTTCCTGCTCGGCGCGTTCGCCTCGGCGTTCTTCCTCTTCGGCACCGCCCTGCTGTACGGCTACGCGGGCAGCGTCCAGCTCGGCGACATCGCCGACGTGGTCTCCGGGGTCGCCCCGGTCACCCCGGCGCTCGCCGTCACCACCCAGAACGACGCGCTGCTGCTGATCGGCCTGGCCATGCTCTCCGTCGGCCTGCTGTTCAAGGTCGGCGCCGTGCCGTTCCACGCCTGGACCCCGGACGTCTACCAGGGCGCCCCGACCCCGGTCACCGGCTTCATGGCCGCGGCCACCAAGACCGCCGCCTTCGGTGCGTTCCTGCGCCTCTTCTACGTGGCCTTCCCCGGCCTGAAGTGGGACTGGCGGCCGGTCATGTGGGGCGTCGCCATCCTCACCATGGTGGCGGGCGCGATCCTGGCGGTCACCCAGCAGGACGTGAAGCGGCTGCTCGCCTACTCCTCGATCGCCCACGCCGGCTTCATCCTCACCGGCGTGATCGCCACCAACCGGCAGGGCCTGAGCGCCGTCCTCTTCTACCTGCTCGCCTACTCCTTCGTGACGCTCGGCGCCTTCGCGGTGGTCACCCTGGTGCGGGACTCCAAGGGCGAGGCCACCCACCTGTCCAGCTGGGCCGGCCTCGGCCGGCGCTCCCCGCTGGTCGCGGCGGTCTTCGCACTGTTCCTGCTGGCCTTCGCCGGCATCCCGCTGACCAGCGGCTTCACCGGCAAGTTCGCGGTCTTCCAGGCCGCGGCGGCCGGCGGCGCCACCCCGCTGGTGATCGTCGGCGTGCTCAGCTCGGCCGTCGCGGCGTTCTTCTACATCCGCGTCATCGTGCTGATGTTCTTCTCCGACCCACAGCCCCACGGCCCCTCGGTGGCCGTGCCCAGCCCGCTCACCGCCACCGCCATCGGCTTCGGCGTGCTGGTCACCCTCGGCCTCGGCCTGCTGCCGCAGTACTTCCTCGACCTGGCGTCGAAGGCCTCGCTCTTCGTCCGCTAGGCCACCCGGCCGCTCCGCCCGGCAACGACGCCCGGCCCCCGCCGCTCGGCGGGGGCCGGGCGTGTCCGTGCCCGCCCGCGTCCGTCCGGGCGCCCGAACGGTCTTCCGGACGGCCCTCCCGAGCACCCCGACGCGCTGCTTGGGGACATGCCCGTGCTGTGATCCACTCGTGACCGGATACGCTGCCTAGTGCGTGCAGCAGTACGCGCAGAGGCGGCGACCAGGGGGACCAGGCCGCTGGAACGACCAGGGACAGGAGTGGTCTTCGTGACCGTCGTGGGGCCCTTCGGGCTGAGCGTGCAGGACCGCGATCTGACCCGTGACGTCCAGACCGGGATGGACGCGGTCGAGACCGCGCTCGCCGAGGCGGTGAAGAGCGAGGTTCCGTTCATCACCGTCACCGCCAGCCACCTCATCGAGGCCGGCGGCAAGCGCTTCCGCCCGCTGCTGGTCATGCTCGCCGCCCAGTTCGGCGACCCGTACGCGCCCGGCGTGGTGCCGGCCGCGGTCGTCGTCGAGCTCACCCACCTCGCCACGCTCTACCACGACGACGTCATGGACGAGGCCCCCGTCCGCCGCGGCGCCCCCAGCGCCAACTCCCGCTGGGACAACTCGGTCGCCATCCTCACCGGCGACTTCCTCTTCTCCCGCGCCTCCCAGGTCCTCGCCGACCTCGGCCCGGAGGCCGTCCGGATCCAGGCCGACGCCTTCGAGCGCCTCGTCACCGGCCAGATCCTGGAGACCGCCGGCCCCCGCCCGGCCGACGACCCGCTGCAGCACTACCTGGACGTCATCGCCGGCAAGACCGGCTCGCTGGTCGCCGTCTCCTGCCGCTTCGGCGCCCTGATGTCCGGCGCCGAGCCGTGGATGGTCGACATCCTCACCCAGTACGGCGAGCGCATGGGCACCGCCTTCCAGCTCGCCGACGACGTGCTCGACATCGCCAGCGACAGCCACGAGTCCGGCAAGACCCCGGGCACCGACCTGCGCGAGGGCGTCCCCACCCTGCCGGTGCTGCTGCTGAAGCAGACCCCGGTGGGCGAGGACGACCCCGCCGACCTGCGGCTGCGCGAGCTCCTGGACCGCGACCTCGCCGAGGACGACGAGCTGCACGGCGAGGCACTGCGCCTGCTGCGCCGCCACCCCGCCCTGGAGCGCGCCCGCCGGGAGACCCTGCGGTACGCCGAGGAGGCCCGCGCGCTGCTCGACCCGCTGCCGGAGTGCCCGGCCAAGGCGGCCCTGCAGGGGCTCTGCGACGCGGTGGCGATCCGTACCATGTGAGTTTCGGGTGGGACCGGGCCGGTCACGGGGGCGGCCCGCCGTGTCGAAGGGGGCTCGTCACCAATGCTGCGCGTCGTGATCGCCGAGGACTCCGTCCTGCTGCGGGAGGGCCTCACCAGGCTGCTCACCGACCGGGGGCTGGAGGTGGTCGCCGGTGTCGGCGACGGTGAGGCGCTGCTGAAGACCGTCCACGACCTCGCACAGGCCGACGCGCTGCCGGACGTGGTCGTGGCCGACGTCCGGATGCCCCCCACCCACACCGACGAGGGCGTGCGCGCCTGCGTCACCCTGCGCGGGCTCCACCCCGGGCTCGGTGTGCTGGTGCTGTCGCAGTACGTGGAGGAGCAGTACGCCGGCGAGCTGCTGGCCGGCTCCACCCGCGGCGTGGGCTACCTGCTGAAGGACCGGGTCGCCGACGTCCGCGAGTTCGTGGACGCGGTCGTCCGGGTGGCCGGCGGCGGCACCGCGCTCGACCCGGAGGTCGTCCAGCAGCTGCTCATCCGCAGCCGACGCGGGGACGTCCTGGAGGGCCTCACGCCGCGCGAGCGGGAGGTGCTCGGGCTGATGGCCGAGGGCCGCACCAACGCGGCGATCGCCCGGAAGCTGGTGGTCTCGGACGGCGCCGTGGAGAAGCACGTCAGCAACATCTTCCTCAAGCTCGGCCTCGGCCAGAGCCCCGAGGACCACCGCCGGGTGCTCGCGGTGCTCACCTACCTGAACTCCTGACCGCACCCGTCCGCTCCCGGTTGCCCGTCGATCGAAGATGGCGCATCGAGCGACTTCACGTGCCCGAGTTCCGGTCCGGTGATCCCCGTCCGCCTTAGGATGCGAGTGGTGCACCAGGCGGACGGGGCACACGGCTCACGCCCGCGGCTGGCGCCCACGAGGAGGTCCGCGGCAGTGACCAGTCAGGTCGATCAGTCAGAGGCAGTGGACGGCTCGGACGGGGGCGAGGGCCGGGCCGGCTCGGCGCCTCCTTCGGCCAGGCAGGGGCGTCCCGTCAAGCCCACCCAGCGGCTCGACCGGGTGATCATCCGGTTCGCCGGGGACTCCGGCGACGGCATGCAGCTCACCGGGGACCGCTTCACCTCGGAGACGGCGTCCTTCGGCAACGACCTCTCCACCCTGCCGAACTTCCCGGCCGAGATCCGGGCACCCGCCGGCACCCTGCCGGGCGTCTCCAGCTTCCAACTGCACTTCGCCGACCACGACATCCTGACCCCCGGCGACGCCCCCAACGTGCTGGTGGCGATGAACCCGGCCGCGCTGAAGGCCAACCTGCCCGACCTGCCGCACGGCGCCGAGATCATCGTCAACACCGACGAGTTCACCAAGCGCGCCCTGGCGAAGGTCGGCTACGCCGCCGACCCGCTCGCCGACGGCTCGCTGGACGCCTTCCGGCTGCACAAGGTGCCGCTGACCACCCTGACGCTGGAGGCGCTCAAGGAGAGCGGCCTGGCCCGCAAGGACGCCGAACGCGCCAAGAACATGTTCGCGCTCGGCCTGCTCTCCTGGATGTACCACCGCCCGACCAACGGCACCGAGACCTTCCTGCGGCAGAAGTTCGCCAAGAAGCCGGACATCGCCGAGGCCAACATCCTGGCCTTCCGCGCCGGCTGGAACTTCGGCGAGACCACCGAGGACTTCGCGGTCTCCTACGAGATCGCCCCGGCCGCACTGCCCTCGGGCACCTACCGCAACATCTCCGGCAACCTGGCGCTCTCCTACGGCCTGATCGCGGCCTCGACACGCTCGGGCCTGCCGCTGTTCCTCGGGTCCTACCCGATCACGCCGGCCTCGGACATCCTGCACGAGCTGTCCAAGCACAAGAACTTCGGCGTGCGGACCTTCCAGGCCGAGGACGAGATCGCCGGCATCGGCGCCGCCCTCGGCGCGGCCTTCGGCGGCGCGCTCGGCGTCACCACCACCTCCGGCCCCGGCGTCGCCCTCAAGTCGGAGACCATCGGCCTGGCCGTCTCCCTCGAACTGCCGCTGCTGGTCGTGGACATCCAGCGCGGCGGCCCGTCCACCGGCCTGCCCACCAAGACCGAGCAGGCCGACCTGCTGCAGGCGATGTTCGGCCGCAACGGCGAGGCACCCGTGCCCGTCGTCGCGCCCGCCACCCCCGCCGAGTGCTTCGCCGCCGCCCTGGAGGCGGCCCGGATCGCGCTGACCTACCGCACCCCGGTCTTCCTGCTCTCCGACGGCTACCTCGCCAACGGCTCCGAACCCTGGCGCATCCCCGCCGTCGACGAACTGCCCGACCTCGCCGTCGACTTCGCCACCGAGCCGAACCACGAACTGCCCGACGGCAGCCGCGCCTTCTGGCCCTACAAGCGCGACCCGCGCACCCTGGCCCGCCCCTGGGCGGTGCCCGGCACCCCCGGCCTGGAGCACCGGATCGGCGGCATCGAGAAGCAGGACGGCACCGGCAACATCTCCTACGACCCGGCCAACCACGACTTCATGGTCCGCACCCGGCAGGCCAAGGTCGACGGCATCGAGGTCCCTCCGCTGGACGTCGACGACCCGCACGGCGACGCCCGCGTCCTCGTCCTCGGCTGGGGCTCCACCTACGGGCCGATCACCGCCGCCGTGCGCCGGGTCCGCGCCGACGGCGGCCGCATCGCCCAGGCCCACCTGCGCCACCTCAACCCCTTCCCGGCCAACCTGGGCCAGGTGCTGCGCGGCTACGACAAGGTCATCGTCCCCGAGATGAACCTCGGCCAGCTCGCCCTGCTGCTGCGCGCCAAGTACCTCGTGGACGCCCAGTCCTACAACCAGGTCCGCGGACTTCCTTTCAAGGCCGCCCAGTTGGCCGATGTGCTGCACGCGGCGATCGGCACCCTCGACGCGGAGGACCAGCGATGACCGAATTCCGATCGCTCTCCCTGGTGCCCAAGGCCGACGGCCCGCAGAGCGCCAAGGACTTCAAGACCGACCAGGAAGTCCGCTGGTGCCCCGGCTGCGGCGACTACGCGATCCTCGCCGCCGTCCAGTCCTTCATGCCCGAACTCGGCATCCGCCGCGAGAACACCGTCTTCGTCTCCGGCATCGGCTGCTCCTCACGCTTCCCGTACTACATGAACACCTACGGGATGCACTCCATCCACGGCAGAGCGCCGGCGATCGCCACCGGCCTCGCCACCTCCCGGCGCGACCTCAGCGTCTGGGTGGTCACCGGCGACGGCGACGCGCTCTCCATCGGCGGCAACCACCTGATCCACGCCCTGCGGCGCAACGTCAACCTGAAGATCCTGCTGTTCAACAACCGGATCTACGGCCTCACCAAGGGCCAGTACTCGCCCACCAGCGAGGTCGGGAAGATCACCAAGTCCACGCCGATGGGCTCCCTGGACGCGCCGTTCAACCCGCTCTCGCTGGCGATCGGCGCCGAGGCCACCTTCGTCGCCCGCACCATCGACTCCGACCGCCAGCACCTGCAGTCCGTGCTGCGCGCCGCCGCCGAGCACCAGGGCACCGCCCTGGTGGAGATCTACCAGAACTGCAACATCTTCAACGACGGCGCCTTCGAGGTCCTCAAGGAGCCCGGCACCCGCGACGAGGCGCTGATCCGCCTCGAACACGGCCGGCCGATCCGCTTCGGCACCGACCAGGGCGTCTTCCGCGGCCCCGACGGCGAACTCGCCGTCCGCACCGTCACCCCGGAGAACGAGGCCGAGGTGCTCGTCCACGACGCGCACACCCCCGGCCCCGCCACCGCCTTCGCCCTCACCCGGCTCGCCGACGCCGACACCCTGCACCACACCCCGATCGGGGTGCTGCGCTCCGTCGAGCGGCCGGTCTACGACGACCTGATGGCCGAACCGGCAGCAACGGCTCGCCCGCCGCCGGCACGCCGTCCGCCGCCGCTTCGGCCTCCCCGGGCACGCCGTCCGCAGCCCCGAGCACCCAGCCCTCGAACACCCCCGCCCCGGGGAACCCGGCCCCCGGCACCCCGGAGCCCGGCGGCAAGGACGGCGCCGTCCCGGCCGGCTATCGGACCGTCCACGACGCCTCCGGCTTCTCGATCGTGCTGCCCGACTGGATGGCCGACAAGGGCCAGGACTACGACGAGACCAGCCGCCAGTTCCAGGGCAACGGGCTGAAGCTGATGGTCGACTGGAAGGTCGGCGCGGGCGACAGCGCCCTCGCCGACTGGCAGGAGAGCGAGCGCGGCCAGACCTTCCGCAACTACCGGCGCATCCAGCTGAAGGCCGTCACCTACCGGGACTGGACCAACGCCGCCGACTGGGAGTGGACCTTCGGCAGCGGCACCACCTACCACTCGCTCAACCGCGGCTTCGTCACCGGCGGCGGCAAGTACGGCTATGCCCTCTACTGGACGAGCACCGACGCGGACTGGAACTCGGCGGCGAACACGGCGGCCCGCAGCATCGGCTTCGCCACCTTCCAGCCCGCGCCCTGACGCGCCCCGCCCTGACGCGCCCCGCCCGGGCCGTCAGCCGATCAGCCGCTGCTTGGTCCGGGCGAACTCCTCGTCGGTGAGGGCGCCCGCGCCGTGCAGCGCCGCCAGCCGCTCCAACTGGTCCAGCAGGTCCGCCGGGGGCGGCGCCGCGGCGGGCGCGGCCGCCCCGGCCTCC
>NZ_JBEYFP010000047.1:0-22697 GCF_040634455.1 Kitasatospora sp. NPDC007106 | reverse complement strand
GGAAGGCCACGGTCTGTGCCTTCCGTCCCGCGCAGTTCCGCCCCCAGCCTTCGGCCGGGAGGTGCCCCCAGCGCCCCTGGGTGGTTGCCCTGCGCCGTCAGGCGCGTCCGCGGAGGGCGCGGAGGTGTTCCGCGACCGGCGCGAGGGCCTCGTAGAGGGCGTCGATCTGCTCCGGGGTGAAGCGGTCGACGAAGTGGCTGCGGACGCTGCGGACGTGGTCCGGCGCGACCTTCTGGAGCGTCTCCCAGCCGGGTTCGGTGAGGTGGGCGTAGAGACCGCGGCGGTCGCCCGGGCACTCCTGCCGCAGCACCAGCCCGGCGCTCTCCATCCGGGTGATCTGGTGGGAGAGCCGGCTCTTCGACTGCAGGGTGGCGGTCGCGAGGTCGGTCATCCGCATCCGGCGTTCGGGCGCCTCGGAGAGGACCACGAGGATCTCGTAGTCGTTGATGGCGAGGTTGTGCGGCTGGAGTTCGCGGCCGAGCTGGTACTCGAGCAGCTTGCTCACCTCCAGGTGGGCGCGCCAGAACTGCTGCTCGCGGGTGCTCAGCCACGGCGTCTCCTCCGCGGTGGCCGAGGAGGAGACGGCGGGGGCGTCGGTGACGTGCGTGTCCATGACCCCAGCATAGCCGTGCTTGTTAAATGTTGTACAAGTTTACGAATCCAGCCGCGCCCGGTTCACCGGTTCGGCCCCGTCAGAGGCCGAACCTCCGGCCGAGGTCGCCGAGGTTGCCCAGGCCCGGGATGTTGACGTTGGGCAGCTGCTGCCCGCCGCCGTGCGCCCCGGCACCCGGCTGGTGCGGCACCCCGCTGCCGGGCACGCCCGCCTCGGCGTGCACCACGCCGACCGAGCGCTCGGCCATCAGGGTCTCGGTCGACTGCAGCAGGACCTGGCCGGCCCCGATGAACTCGAACTGGTGCTCCTCGCCGGAGGCGCCGCCGAGCCCGGTCAGGTGGCGGAGCCCGCCGATCAGGCCGTGCATGTAGCCGTGATCGTAGTGGTGGCAGGGCGCGGGGCAGTCGGCCCAGCCGACCAGCGCCTGCGGGTCCACCCGGATGGGGGGCTCGACGAAGTGGACGGGGCCGTTGGAGGCGGCCACGAACTTGCCGGTGCCGATCAGGGTGAGGAAGCCCGGGATGATCGACTGCTTGAGCTTGAGCGTGGGCTCGAAGGCCAGCAGGTTGCCCGAGCGGACGGTGAGGTTGCCGTCCTCCAGGTCGTACGAGTTGAGGTCGAAGGCGCGGTCGGCGAGCAGCAGCTTGCCGCGGCCCTCGGCGACGACCCAGTCGGACGCGTGCAGCGGGGAGTTGAAGTTCCGCTCCAGCATCTGGTCGATGACGCCGCGGCCGATGCCCGAGAAGCGCATCTCGCCGTAGTAGGCGATCATCTTGCCCTTCTGCAGGTAGTACGCGCCGTTGAGGTCGACCGAGAAGGCGTACGGGTTGACGTTGTCGTTGACCGGCAGGCTCATGGCGTCGTGCACCACCGGGCCCTCGCCGCCGTTCTGCGGCAGCGGCGCGCCGTAGTTGCCCTGCGGCGGGGCCGGGTAGGGCTGGCCCTGCGGCGGGTACGGCTGGCCGGCCTGGGTCGGCTGGTACGCCTGCTGGTAGCCGGGCTGCGGCTGGCCCTGCGGCGGGTAGGGCTGCCCCTGCGGCGGGTACGGCTGACCGGGCGGCGGGTAGCCGGGCTGGCCGTAGGGCTGGCCGGGCTGGGGCTGGCCGTAGGGCTGCTGCCCGTACGGCGGCTGCGGCGGGTAGGACATCAGAGCTTCTCCTCGCTCGCCTGCACGTAGACCACTCCGTGGCCGGACAGCTCCAGCTGGAACGCCTCGCCCGAGCCGCGGCCGACCATGTCGCGCCAGCCGAGGGCGGTGGACAGCTTGTTGGTCACCTGGCCGCGGTGGGCCACGTACGCCTGCGGGTCGACGTGCACCGGCTGGCCGGGGCCGATCGGCAGCTCGAACACGCCGCCGTGCGCCATCACGGCGACCGAGCCGTGGCCGTCGAGCTTGGTGGTGAACAGGCCCTGCCCGGTCACCTGGCCGCGGACCATGCCCATGACGCCGCCCTGCTGGCCCATGAACATGGTCGACTGCTGCAGGGTGCCGTCGAAGGCGAGCAGCCGGTCGGCCTCCACGTAGAGGGTGTCGCCGGTCAGCTCGATCACGTGGACGTTGTGGCCGCCGTGGCCGAACATCACGCTGCCCTGGCCCTCGACGGTCATCAGCGGGGTGTCCTCGTTGGCCACCCGGCGTCCGATCATCGACATGACGCCGCCCTGGCCGCCCATCACGTTGGGCGTGAAGGAGACCTCGCCGGTGTAGGCGAGCATCGAGCCGCGCTGGCTGAAGACCCGCTGGCCGGGCATGACCTTCGCCTCGACCATCTTGTTGTTGATCTTGGTGAACGGCATCAGACGTCGCCCCCGAAGGTCATCTTCTCGGAGGGCTGCACGTAGACCAGGCCCTCGCCGGCGAACTCGACCTGCATGGCCTCGCCGCCGCCCTCGCCGATGATCGTCGTCCAGCCCGCGCCCGACTTCAGGCTGCGGTTGAGGTTGCCGGTGTGCGCCACGTACGCACCCGGGTCGACCCGCAGCGGCATCCCCTGGGAGACCCGCAGGATGATCGCCGGGCCCTTGGACGTCAGTGCCGCCCAGCCGTGTCCCTCGACCTTGGTGGTGAACAGGCCGTTGCCGGACGCCATGCCGTTGAGTCCGGTGAAGGAGGTGCCGGTGTGCAGGGTCGCCTCGGTGCAGAGCAGGTTCTCCGACTCGACGTAGAGCGTCTCGCCGTTCAGCCGCACCAGGTTGACCTCGGTGGCCTTGTCGGCGAAGTAGCAGGTGCCCTGCCCCTTCACCTCCATGACCTCCATCTGCTCACCCGTCAGCCGACGCGTGACCATGCCGCGCAGGCCGTCACCGCCGCCGGACATCTTCTTGAAGTTCATCTGGCCCGTGTAGGCCACCATCGTGCCGTTGCGGGCCTTGACCGAGTCTCCCGCCATGTCGACGGCGAGCACCTTGGACCCCTGGAGTCGAAACTGTGCCACCGGGCGAATGTAGCGGCAGCCGGCCCGCACCCGGGAGGGGGCGCGGGCCTCTGGTACCGAGCTGCGACAAATCACACCGGGTCAGGAGGTCAGACGGCCGGGGCCGGCGCCGCCCCGGGGACGGCGCCCGCGGCGGTCTCCACCTCCAGCAGCGAGGCCGAGTGCTTCTCCGCCTCGAAGGCGACCACGCCGCCGCGCAGGCCGAACAGCCGCTTCGACAGCATGATCCACAGCACCGCGAGGACGTTCAGCACCAGCGTGCCGATCTTCAGCGCGCTGACGTGCTCGGTGAGTTCGTACACCTCCAGCGGCAGGAAGGCCGCCGTCGCCACCACCGTCAGGTACTCGGCCCAGCGGGCGCCCACCCACAGGCCGGCCGCCTCCACGATCTCGATCAGCGCGTACAGCACCAGCGCGCCGGCCACGATCAGCAGCGTGCCGTGCTTGTACTCGAAGGTCTTGCGGATCGTGTCGACGATCGGCGAGTGCTCCAGGTCCCAGTGGAAGTGGTCGGTGACGGGCCGGAACACCGAGAGGTTCTCGTCGAAGATCCGCCGCACCGCGTCCTGGCTGTTGGAGAACTTCCACACGCCCCAGGCGACGACCAGGATCAGCAGGCCGCGCAGCGCCCGCTCGACCGCGAGGAAGCGCAGGATGAACAGGTCGCGCAGGGCCTTGCCGCGCGGCACCAGCGGCGCCTCGTCGGCCGGGCCGGAGCCGTGCGGCGCGCCGAGCGCGAAGTCCCCGCAGCGCAGGCAGCGCCAGGCGTCGCCGAGCGCGGTGTGCGCGCGCAGCCGGCCGCGCAGGTCGGCCTCGTCGGGCGCGTAGGTGATGTGCCCGCGCCGCGAGCAGGTCCGCCGGTTCCAGTCGATGCGGAACATGTCCACCCCCGTGGTCGGTCGGCCCGGTCGTCGGGCCGTGCCGCAGCAGGATAGGGCCGCCCGCCGTGAGACCGGCCACCCCGGGCCCGGCACGGCTGTTCGGTCGGTGATAATGAACGAGGCTTGTGATCGCGTTCACGAGCTCACTCGCCGACCCCTTCCCGAGGTGACCCGTGAAGACCAGCCCCGCCGTCCACCGCCTGCGACTCGTGTCCGGCCCGGAGGGCCTGTCCTTCCTGCTGCTGCTCGTGTGCTCGGTGCTCAAGCGGACCACCGACTTCAACGCGGTGCCGGTGATGGGCGCGGTCCACGGCGGCCTGTTCGTGCTGTATGTGGTCTTCCTCGCCCTGGCCTGGCAGCAGCAGCGCTGGGACGCCAAGCGCGGCATCGTGCTGTTCGTGCTGTCGGTGCTGCCCACCGGCGGCTTCTTCGCCGAGCGGATGCTCGCCAAGGAGGAGCGCGGCGAGGTGCCCGCGGCGGCCGCCGCGGCCTGACCGCCCCGGAACACCCCCGGAACACCGCCGGAACGAACCGACGGCCGGGCCCCCGCGAGGGAGCCCGGCCGTCGCCGTGCGCGGGGCGGGGGTCAGTTGACGCTGACCCCGCTCCAGGCCGCGCCCACCGCCTTGTACTCGGCGGAGGTGCTGCCGTAGAGGTCCTTCGCCGCGTTCAGGGTCGCGGTGCGGGCCGCCTTGTAGTTGGTGGTGGAGGTCATGTAGACGGTCAGCGCCCGGTACCAGATCTGCGCGGCCTTGGCCCGGCCGATGCCGGTGAGCTTCGCGCCGTTGGAGGTCGGGCTGTTGTAGCTGACGCCGTTGATCGTCTTCGCGCCGCTGCCCTCGGCCAGCAGGTAGAAGAAGTGGTTGGCGACGCCCGAGGAGTAGTGGACGTCCTTGTTGCCGACCGTCGAGGACCAGTAGTCCGCCGAGGCGCCGTCCTTGGAGGGCTTGTCCATGTAGCGCAGCGGGGTGCCGTTGCCGTTCAGGTTGAGCCGCTCGCCGATCAGGTAGTCCGGGGTGTCCACCGGCAGGTTGGCGTAGAACTCGACCATGGTGCCGAAGATGTCGCTGGTGGCCTCGTTCAGGCCGCCGGACTCGCCCGAGTAGTTGAGGCCCGCCGTGGCGGAGGTCACGCCGTGCGTCATCTCGTGGCCGGCCACGTCGATCGCGGTCAGCGGGTGGGTGTTGCCCGACCCGTCGCCGTACGTCATGCAGAAGCAGCCGTCGCTCCAGAACGCGTTGACGTAGTTGGTGCCGTAGTGGACCTTGCTGTACGCGCCGACGCCGTTGTTCTTGATGCCGTTGCGGTTGAAGGTCGACTTGTAGAAGTCCCAGGTGGCGGCCGCGCCGTACTGCGCGTCCACCGCGGCGGACTGCCCGTTGGAGGCGCTGCCGTTGCCCCAGACGTTGTCGGCGTCGGTGTACAGCGTCCCGTTCTTGTCGACGGTGTACTGGCCGCCGCGGGTGTTGTCCTTCAACTGGTACGTCGAGCCGGTGTAGTTGGTGGTCAGGGTGACCGAGCCGACGAAGACGCCCTTGCCGCTGCCGGTCGCGTTGGAGGTGCGGATCTGCTCCTCGGAGGAGAGCACCGCGCCGGTCGCGGCGTCGGTGACGACCAGGCGGCTGCTCGGGGTGCCGTCGGCGCGCATGCCCTCGACGGTCGTCCGGTAGGCGAGCCGCGGGGCGCCGGAGGCGGCCCACACCACCAGCTCCGCGCCGCCCGCCGCGCCGACCGAGGTCAGCGCCGGCTCGTCCGCGTCGGCGGACTTCCCGACGGTGGCGGCGACCGCGCCGTGCGCCCCGGCGGCGGCCTGCGCGGCGGTGAGCTTCGGGCTGAGCGAGGCGGGGGCGACCGAGCCCTGGACGGCGCGGTCGACGGCCTTCACGGCGCCCTTGGCGTCCTGGTGCACGACCAGGTCGCCGCCGAGCACCGGCAGGCCGGCGAAGGTCCGGTCGAAACGCAGGTGGCGGGCGCCGTCGGCGTCGACGACGGCATCCTTGACGACCAGCTGCTCCTGGCCGGAGAGGCCGAGGACGCGGGCCGCGGCGGGGGCCTCGGCGCCTGCCTGGGCGAGCAGCGCGGCCCGCTGCTGCGCGGCGGCCGGGGCGGGGGCGGCCTGGGCGCCCGCGGCGACCTGGATCGCGCCGGCGAGCAGGGCCGAGGTGGAGAGGACGGCGCCGAGGGCGAGCTTTCGCTTCACGTACGGGTTCCTTCCGGATCAACCGCGTGTGCGCGGTCGCGCATCGCTCCGGGGCACCGGGTCCGGTGCCGACTGGGGGCGGAACGAGCGCTGACGTGCTGCTCCGTGCGGTCATGCGGCACCGGACCGGTTGGGGTGGCCGGTCGGGCGCCGCACGGGGCTGGAAGGAAGCATGACAAGATGGGTCGTCAAATGACAGATGTACGACAAGAGTTGGCGTATTCCTGTCACGGCCGTTCGGGGCCGGACATGAGGCAGCAGCCGGGCCTCCCCTCCGGAGGGCCCGGCTGCTGCGTCTTCAACCGCGGTGCGTCAGCTGACGTTCACCGCGGCCCAGGCAGCGGCAACCTGGGCGTACTCGGCGGATCCGGCACCGTAGAGGTCCGACGCCGCGTTCAGGGTCGCGGTGCGCGCGCCCTTGTAGTTGGTGGTGGACGTCATGTAGACGCTCAGCGCCCGGTACCAGACCTGCAGCGCCTTGGCCCGGCCGATGCCGGTGACCGTGGAGCCGTTGTAGGTCGGGCTGTTGTAGCTGACGCCGTTGATCGTCTTCGCGCCGCTGCCCTCGGCCAGCAGGTAGAAGAAGTGGTTGCCGACGCCGGACGAGTAGTGGACGTCCAGGGAGCCCACGGAGGAGGACCAGTAGTCCGCCGAACCGCCGTCCTTGGAGGGCTTGTCCATGTAGCGCAGCGGCGAGCCGTCGCCGTTGATGTTGATCAGCTCGCCGATCAGGTAGTCGCCCTTGTCGGCGGCCAGGTTGGCGTAGAACTCCACGCCGGTGCCGAAGATGTCGCTGGTGGCCTCGTTCAGGCCGCCGGACTCGCCCGAGTAGTTCAGGCCGGCGGTGTTGGCGGTGACGCCGTGGCTCATCTCGTGGCCGGCCACGTCCAGCTCGGTCAGCGGGTGGGTGTTGGACGCGCCGTCGCCGTACGTCATGCAGAAGCAGGAGTCGTCCCAGAACGCGTTGACGTAGTTCCGGCCGTAGTGCACCCGGCTGTAGGCGCCGACACCGTTGTTCTTGATGCCGTTGCGGCCGAAGGTGTTCTTGTAGAAGTCCCAGGTCACGGCCGCGCCGTACTGGGCGTCCACGGCGGCGGACTGGCTGCTGGAGACCAGGCCGGTGCCCCACGCGTTGTCGGCGTCGGTCAGCAGGGTGCCCGCGCCGGAGGTCTTGTTGTTCAGCGTGGTGGTGTACTGCCCGCCGCGGGTGGCGTCCTTCAGCTGGTACGTCGAGCCGGTGTAGTTGGTGGTCAGCGAGACCGAGCCGACGAAGACGCCCTTGCCGGTGCCGGTCGCGTTGGTGGTCTGCACCTGCTCGTGGGTGGAGAGGACCTCGCCGCTCGCGGCGTCGGTGACCAGCAGCTGGCGGCTCGGGGTGCCGTCGGCGCGCATGCCCTCGACGGTGGTCTGGTAGGCCAGGCGGGGCTTGCCGGAGGCGGCCCAGACGACCAGCTTGCCGCCCGCGGGCGCGGCGACCGAGGTCAGCGCGGCCTCGTCGGCGTCCTTGGCGACACCGACGGTGGCGGCGACGGCGCCGTGCGCCTTGGAGGCGGCCTGCGCGGCGGTGAGCTTCGGGGTGAGCGTGGCCGGGGCGACCGAGCCCTGGACGGCGCGGTCGACGGCCTTCACGGCGCCCTTGGCGTCCTGGTGCACGACCAGGTCGCCGCCCAGGACGGGCAGGCCGGCGAAGGTGCGCTCGTAGCGCACGTGCCGGGTGCCGTCGGCGTCGACGACGGCGTCCTTGACGACGAGCTGCTCCTGGCCGGCGAGGCCGAGGGTGCGGGCCGCGGAGGGCGCCTCGGCGCCGGCCTGCGCGATGAGCGCGGCGCGCTGCTCGGCGGGGGCGGCGGGGCCCACCGGAGCGGGGGAGGCCTGCGCGATACCGGCGCTGACCTGGATTGCACTGGCGAGGACCGCCGACGCAGAGAGAACGGCTCCGACTGTCAGCTTTCGCTTCACGTACGGGTTCCTTCCGGATCAACCGCGTGTGCGCGGTGGCGCCGCGTTCCGGGGCACCGGGGTTAGTGCCTGCTGGGGCGGAACGGGCGCGGACGTGCTGCTCCGTGCGGTTCGACGACGTCCGCCGGAGGGGTGGGGGCCCGGCGGGTCGAACGAAGCTGGCCAGAAGCATGACAATGCAGATCGTGAAATGACAGGTCTCGATCGGGAGTTGGCCACCACTCGCCATCCGGACGCGAGCCCGCAAAGCGCCCGAAGCGCCCAATTCGCCCGTCCGATCGGTCGTTTCCATACGGAGGAAACCCGTATGATCGCGTTCCGGCCCCAACTCCCGTCGCCAGAAGCAAGATTGCAGGCGTGTTTCGGCCGTGCGGAGCCCTGGTACGGACCAGAAATCGCTTGGCGTGATCCCGCCAGAACCGGCCCTTGTCCACCATCGTGGACACCTGCTACCCCGCCTCCCGTACGCCGGTACGGTGGAAGAGTGCCCAAGCCCCTCGCCCTCGACTTCGACCCGATCGCCCGCGCCGGTGACCTGTGGACCCGCCGCTGGGGCGCCGTCCCGTCCATGGCGGCGATCACCTCGGTGATGCGCGCCCACCAGATCCTGCTGTCCCGGGTGGACGCCGTGGTGAAGCCCTACGGCCTCACCTTCGCCCGGTACGAGGCGCTGGTGCTGCTCACCTTCAGCCGGGCCGGCCAGCTGCCGCTCTCCAAGATCGGCGAGCGCCTCATGGTGCACCCGACGAGCGTCACCAACACCGTCGACCGCCTGGAGCGGGACGGCCTGGTCGCCCGCCGCCCCAACCCCGCCGACGGCCGCGGCGTCCTCGCCGCGATCACCGACCGCGGCCGCGAGGTGGTCGAGCAGGCCACCCGCGAACTGATGGCCATCGACTTCGGTCTGGAGGGCTACGACGACGAGCAGTGCGCGCAGGTCTTCGAGCTGCTCCGCCCGCTGCGGGTGGCGGCCGGCGACTTCTCCCCGTCCGCGGAGGAGGGCGGGGCCTGACCCGGCCGGTGCGTCCGGCGGGGGCGCGGCCGGAGCGGCCGCCGCCTGCGGTTACCCTCGTCGGTATGAAGCAGAGCGTGCTGACCCGATACCGGGCGCTGGCGTACATCACCGGCGTCCTGCTGATCCTGCTGACCGCCGGCGTGATCGCCAAGTACGTGCTGGACGTCTCGGGCGCGAGCGGCTTCACCAGCGCCGTCGGCATCGCGCACGGCTGGCTGTACGTGGTCTACCTGGTCCTCGCCTTCGACCTGGGCACCAAGGCGAAGTGGCCGATGGGCAGGCTGGCCTGGGTGCTGCTGGCCGGCACGATCCCGACCGCCGTCTTCTTCGTGGAGCGCAAGGTCTCCCGCGACGTCGCCCCGCTGATCGAGACCCCGGAGCCGGTCTCCGCCTGAGCCCCCGCCCGCCTCTGCGACCGAGCCCCTCCCCGCCCCGGGGAGGGGCTCCGGCGTTCCGGGGCCCGGTCCGTGCCGTCGACGGGCAGGAGGACGCCCGAACGAATCGGCGGGGACGTTCCGGCCGCCGCCGCCGTCCCGCGCACGGCGGCCGTACGGCCGCCGTACGGAGTGGAGCGCGGCCGTGGACGGTCCGGGAGGAGTGGGGCACCCGCCGCGAGCCCGCCGCCTTCCGGCTCAGGCGTCCAGGCCGACGAGGGCGCTCAGCATCAGGGTGGTGAAGCGGTCCAGCCAGCGGCGGGTGATGGGTTCGCCGGCGACCAGGAGCCGGTGCTCGACGGCGCCCGCGATCATGTCGAAGACGAGGTCGATCTCCTCGCAGGCGGCCGCCTCGTCCTGGTCCGAGCGGAGCTCGCCGCGGGCCTGGGCGTTGGCCCGTCCCGTCCGGACGAGGTGCTTCTGCGGGTCGACGATGCGTTCGCGGATGCGCAGCCGCAGCTGCGGGTCCCGGCTGCCCTCCGCGAACAGCGCCATCAGCGCGGCCTGCGACTCCGGCCGGGCGAGCAGGTCGGCGAACTGGGCGACGGTGGCGGCGATGTCCGCCCGCAGGCTGCCGAGGTCGGCCATCTCCAGTTCGTCGAAGAGGCTGGCGACGGCGTCGACGACCAGTTCGTTCTTGGACGGCCAGCGCCGGTAGAGGGTGGTCTTGGCGACGCCGGCCCGGGTGGCGACGTCGCCCATGGTGAGGCCGCCCCAGCCGAGTTCGGCGAGGGCTTCACGGGTGGCGTCGAGGATCGCCCGGTCGGCGGCAGCGCTGCGCGGACGGCCCTTGCCGCGGGGAAGGGCGGCGGTGTCCGGGGCAGCCGGCTGCTGGGTGGTGGGGGCCACCGAGCCTCCTAGCTGAAAATTTACCGGTTGGTAACTTGGTCGGTCCGGGTAACGGTAGCGACCGGAACCCCCGGTCAGCAGCCACCGGCGGGCGGAAAGTGGGGCAGGTCACGTCCTGCGGCGCCGAGGGGGTCTTGCGGGACGGGCCCGGGATGGAGATACGCTACGACTCGTAGCGAAAGAGCGGCAACCACGCGTCGTGCCCATGGGATCGGGCCGGTGCGGGGCGCGGATGGGGATCCGCGCCGGCAGCGGCTACACACCGGGAGGCAGCCCCCGTCGCACGGTCGGGTGGCGCAGGCGCAACGGCTCGGCGAGGTTTCCGGCCGGTTGGCGCCCGTCACCCGTGCGGACGGGGGAGGATGGTGCCATGCAGTCACGGAATTCGCGTCTCAACAGCGCCGCCCTTCGCGGAGCGGTCGACCTCGCCGCGGTCAAGGCGGCCGGCGAGGCAGCCCAGAAGGCCGAGCAGGCCCGGGCCGACCGGGCCCGGCAGGCCGCGGCCGGCGGCGACACCGCACCCGCGCCCCACCAGCTGGTCCTCGACGTCAGCGAGGACACCTTCGAGGCGGAGGTCGTGCAGCGCTCGGCCGAGGTCCCGGTCGTGGTCGACTTCTGGGCCGAGTGGTGCGGCCCGTGCAAGCAGCTCAGCCCGATCCTGGAGCGCCTGGCCGAGGAGTACGCCGGCCGGATCGTGCTCGCCAAGATCGACGTCGACGCCAACCAGCTGATCGCCCAGCAGTTCGGCATCCAGGGCATCCCGGCCGTGATGGCCGTGGTGGCGGGTCAGCTCGTCCCGCTGTTCCAGGGCGCCGAGAACGAGGCCAACGTCCGCAAGATCCTCGACCAGCTGATCGCGGTGGCCGAGCAGCGCTTCGGCATCACCGGTCTGTCCTCGGACGCGGCCGGCGGCGAGGCCGCGGCGCAGGCACCGCGGCTGCCGTCCGACCCGGCGCTGGAGGCGGCGCACGACGCGCTGGACCGCGGCGACCTCGGCGGCGCCGTCCGGGCGTACCAGAACGTGCTGTCCGACCAGCCCGGCAACACGGAGGCCAAGCTCGGCCTGGCGCAGGCACAGTTGCTGCAGCGGGTCGAGGGCATGGACCCCCAGCAGGTGCGGGCGGCGGCCGCCGCCGGCCCGAAGGACGTCGAGGCGCAGCTGCGCGCGGCCGACCTGGACCTGGTGGGCGGGCACGTCGAGGACGCCTTCGGGCGGTTGGTGGACACCGTCGGCCGGACGGCCGGCGAGGACCGCGACGCCGCGCGGCTGCGGCTGCTGGAGCTCTTCGAGGTCATCGGTCCGGAGGACCCGCGGGTGGTCGCGGCGCGCAGCGCCCTCGCCCGGGTGCTCTTCTGACGGTAGTGGCCGGGCGGTTCCGCCGCGGCCGGGTGCAGTGGCCCGGCCCGGGCGGGTGGCACGGCGTGTGACCTGCGGTGTCGCTGGGGATTTGGCGACAATCCAGGAGATTTCGTAGAGCTTAATCAAATCTTGACAACCACCCTCGGCCGGTCACGTTCAGTGGCCGGCCGGGGTGTTTCAGCGCCGTTTCCTGCGGATTGCGGATGTGTCGCCCACGGTGAATGTGACACAGAGTGATCGAGCCTCTGTTTCCATGATCAACGGTACACACTGTTGGATTACCCGTCAGTAATCGACCCCTTGTGTTCGGCCCGGGATTCCAGCACGATCGGCCCACGCCCGGTCCCGCTCAGGGAATCCCCATCGGGTAACCGCCGGCCCCGGTCGGCGGTTGGAGGGCAGGGGGGTAGCCGCAGATCCCACACGCGGTTCCTGTCCTTCCTGCGACCGCGCAGCCGTGCGGTCGCCGGTTGTCGCTCGGGGGTGATCGCCATGTCCGTCGGCCCACGACGCGCTGGCGCTCTCCGCTACCGAGGACGTAGCTCTCTCCCATCCCAGGCCCGGGCCGGTGCGGGACGCACCGGACACGGCCGGAGATGTACGTCCTAGAAGGAGGACACACGCATGTCCCAGACTTTCGGCAAGACCAGCTGGAAGCGCTTCGGCATCGCCATGGTGCCGGGCATCGCCGCCACCGCGGCGATCGGCGTGGCGCTGGC
This sequence comes from Kitasatospora sp. NPDC007106, assembly GCF_040634455.1. Lineage (NCBI taxonomy): Bacteria > Bacillati > Actinomycetota > Actinomycetes > Kitasatosporales > Streptomycetaceae > Kitasatospora > Kitasatospora sp. NPDC007106. The sequence continues at coordinate 10,232 of NZ_JBEYFP010000047.1, read as the reverse complement.
CAACAACGCGCTCGCCGCCTCGTTCAACGTCTCCGGCCAGCGCTTCAAGGTCACCGCCGAAGACCTGACGGGTGAGAACTTCGCCCAGTTCGGCTCGTACGACTTCGAGACCAACGGCACCCCGCACGCGGTCGCGATCTCCGCGTTCGACACGGCCACCATCAAGGGCATGTGCCAGTCCGTGGTCAGCGAGCCCGCGCTGCTCGGCCTGAAGCTGCCGAAGGTGACCCTGCGCCTGGAGGCCGGCAACAGCGACGACGTCAAGAAGCAGGTCTCTGCGCAGAACCTGCTGATCGACCTCGACCAGCTGTCCGCCGACGCCGAGTTCACCGACATCAACATCGGCCAGGACGCCTCGACGCTGAAGACCAGCGCCACCGCCAACTGGAAGAGCCCGATGGGCACCGGCAAGCCGTCCGGCCTGCTCGGCTTCTCGCAGACCGCCCCCAAGGCGCACCTGACCAACGTGAAGCAGACCGCCTGGGCCACCTCGGCCGGCACCTTCAAGCTCAACGGCCTGGACCTCAAGCTGTACGTCGGTGACGACGGCAACGGCAAGGAGTGCTACTGATCCTCGTCTGACGGTGCGCCGACCGGCGCACCGCGATGACGGATCCCGCGGCCGGAGGCGGGCGCCCGCCCGCCCCCGGCCGCAGCTCAGGCGTTTCCTCCCCCTCGCAGCGAACCATCGAGGAGTTGCATCGTGTCCAGCGCAACTGCCCAGACGTGGCCCGAGAACGACGGCGGCATCAACCTGCGGCTGCGGTTCCGCAACTGGCGCCGCTCGCGGCCGTTCTGGGGCGGCCTGCTGGCCATGATCGCCGGCGTGCCCATCCTGTACTTCCCCTACGCCGAGCTGAACCTCGCCGGCATGACCGTGTCGATGGCCACCACCGCGGGCGCCGGTTCACTCATCATCGGCATCCTGATGATGTGCCTCGGCCTGACCGCGTGGTTCCAGCCGCTGGTGCGGATCTTCTGCGGCGTGGCGACCACGCTGCTCGCACTGATCTCCATCCCGGTCTCCAACCTCGGCGGCTTCGGCTTCGGCCTGATCCTCGGCCTGATGGCCGGCGGCCTGCTGATGGCCTGGGCGCCGCTCAAGCCCGTCACCGCCGTCGAGGAGGCGCCCGCCGCGGAGCCCGCCACGGCGGACTTCACGGCCGAGGCCCCGGTCGAGACCACCCAGCCGCTGCTGCCCGCCCAGCAGACCCCGGCCGACGCCGCCGACAACGCCGCACTGGCGGCCGACCCGGGGGAGCAGCGGTGACCGACCGGGACGAGTCCGCCGCAGCCGCCGCGCCCGGTCCCCGCCACGCTGCGCCGCGGACGAGCGTGCGCCGCCGCATCCGCGGCCGGGTGATGGCGATCGCCGCCGTGCCCACCGCGATGCTGGTCGGTGCCGCCTACACCCCGACCACGCTCGCCGTGGCCGACACCCAGAGCGACAAGGCCTGCGCCACCGCTCCGGACACGGTGATCGAGGAGACGCCCGTCCCCAAGAGCGAGATCAAGGTGCTGCCGGCGCCGTCCGGCACCGCCAAGGCCGCGACCAAGAAGTCCGGTGCGACCGCCTCGCCCTCCACGGTCAAGGTGCCCGTCCCGACCGCCACGGCCACCTCGGCGAAGCCCTCGCCGTCGGCCGACGCCACGCCCCCGAACGTGATCGGCGACATCCTCACCGGCATCGGCGACATCTTCAAGCCGCCGACCCGCACCACGCCGACGCCGACCGCGGCGCCGAGCACCACCGCGAAGACCGTCACCACCCAGGCCGCCACCACCCCGGCCGCGAGCGCCTCCGCCGCGCCGAAGGCGGCGGCCTCGACGCCCGCCGCCGCCGCGAAGGCCGCCACCGGGTCGGCGAGCCCGTCGGCATCCCCCTCGCCGTCCGCCACCGGCCCGAACTGCCTGGTGGACACCAGCAAGGAGAAGGCGCTGGCGGCGCCGACCGGCCACGTGGTGCCCGACCAGAACTGGGTGCTGCACTCCAGCAAGCTCGCCCTGCACGGCTCGGTGTTCAACGGCGTGTACGACGTGAAGACGCCGACCGGCTCCAAGCGCGTCCTGAAGTTCACCACCGCCTCGGTGGACATCGGCGACCTCGACATGTCGACGATCGAGGTGAAGGACAAGACCTTCCACGTGAAGGCCGCGCCCAACACCACCTCGACCATGCGCAACGGCCCGATCACCATGTACGTGGAGAGCCTCTCCGGCCACCTCTCGGCGATCTACGGCCTGCCGATCCCGATCGACCTGGGCGAGATCACCCTCACCCCGGACACCCTGCCCAAGTGGCTGTGGGACCTGATCGGCTCCGTGCCGATCCCGCTCGACATCACCCTGGACAAGGCCAAGGCCGTCCAGGCCGGCCAGTTCGGCGGCACCCTCAAGATCCCGGGCATGCACCTCTTCAACGACGACCAGCCGTACGACGGCTGAGCCCACCCGTCGCACCCGCGGCCCGGCCGGACCTCCGGCCGGGCCGTCGGCGTTCCGGCGGCCTCAAGATCCTCGACCCGTGGAACGGGAGCAGCTACATGGTCAACCTCGAAGAGTTCGTCGAGCAGTGGAGCCTCTACGCGGTGTTCAAGGGATGAGCGTGGTGCTGGTGCGGGTCGGGCACCGCGACGGCCGCCACGAGTTCGTCGTCGAGCGGGACGGCCACGCCGTGACCTGCGGATTCCGTACGGAGCAGTCCTCCCTGATCGACCCGGACGGGGTGCCGCTCAGCGTGGTGGTCTGGGAGCGCGACCTCGTCGCCGAGTTCAAGGAGACGCCCGACGCGCTGCGGCCGCTGAACAAGGCCGCCTCCGCGGTGGTGACCGGGCAGGTGCTCCAGCTGCCGCTGACCCTCCTGGACTGATCCGCTCCGCCTCGCGCGGAACGCGCCGCGGGGCGGTTCCCCTCCTCCGGTCGGAGGAGGGGAACCGCCCCGCGGTGGTGCTGCGCCGGGTGTCAGTGGTGGTCGCGGCTGCCCAGGTGGTGGACCTGGACCATGTTGGTGTTGCCGGGGACGCCGGGGGGCGAGCCGGCGGTGACGATCACGGTGTCGCCCTCGGCGAGACGGTTCAGGCGCAGCAGCTCGCGGTCGACCTGCTGCACCATCTCGTCGGTGGTCTCGACCTGCTCGGTCACGTACGCCTCGACGCCCCAGCTCAGCGAGAGCTGGTTGCGGGTGGAGGCGTCCGGCGTGAACGCGATCACCGGGATCGGCGAGCGGTAGCGGGACAGCCGGCGGGCGGTGTCGCCGGACTTGGTGAACGCGACCAGCGCCTGGCCGTTGAGGAAGTCGCCGAGCTCGCACGCGGCGCGGGCGATCGAGCCGCCCTGGGTGCGCGGCTTGCGGCCCGGGTTCAGCGGCTGGAGGCCCTGCGAGAGCAGCTCCTCCTCGGCCTTCTCGGCGATCCGGCTCATCGTCCGGACGGTCTCGACCGGGTACTTGCCGACGCTGGACTCGGCGGAGAGCATGACCGCGTCCGTGCCGTCCAGGATGGCGTTGGCGACGTCGGAGACCTCGGCGCGGGTCGGGCGCGAGGCGTGGATCATCGACTCCATCATCTGGGTCGCCACGATCACCGGCTTGGCGTTGCGGCGGGCCAGGGTGATCAGCTGCTTCTGCACCAGCGGCACCCGCTCCAGCGGGTACTCGACGGCGAGGTCGCCACGGGCCACCATGATCGCGTCGAAGGCGAGGACGATCTCCTCCATCGCCTCGACGGCCTGCGGCTTCTCGATCTTGGCGATGACCGGGACGCGGATGCCGACCTCGTCCATCACCTTGTGGACGTCGTGGATGTCGGCCGCGTTGCGGACGAAGGACAGTGCGACCATGTCGACGCCCAGCTCGAGGGCGAAGCGCAGGTCCTCCTTGTCCTTCTCGGAGAGGGCGGGCACGTTGACGGCCGCACCGGGCAGGTTGATGCCCTTGTTGTTCGAGAGCACGCCGCCCTCGACCACCACGGTCTTCACCCGCGGGCCGTCGACGCTGACGACCTCCAGGGCGATGACGCCGTCGTTGATCAGGATCGGGTCGCCGGGCTTCACGTCGCCGGGCAGGCCCTTGTAGGTGGTGCCGCAGATGTGCTGGTCCCCGGGCACATCCTCGGTCGTGATGGTGAAGGTGTCGCCGTTGTCGACGGTCACCGGTCCGTTGGCGAAGGTGGCCAGCCGGATCTTCGGGCCCTGCAGGTCGGCCAGCACGCCGATGGTGCGGCCGGTGTCCTCGGACACCTGGCGGACCTTGCGGTACCGCTCCTCGTGCTCCGCGTGGGAGCCGTGGCTCATGTTGAGTCGGGCGACGTTCATGCCCGCTTCGACGATGGCCTTCAGCTGTTCGTAGGAGTCCGTCGCCGGACCCAGGGTGCAGACAATTTTCGCTCGGCGCATATCCGTCAGTCTATCCGTTCGAGTTATCGGTGCATCACGCCCGAACCGGGAGAAATCGCCAACGAACCATCCCGAAGGGTGGGACGCTGACGGGCTGTCATCTCAAATGTCGTCGTGCACCAGCGCGAAGGCCTGGCGGGCGATCTCCAGCTCCTCGTCGGTGGGCACCACCGCGACCGCCACCCGCCCGTGATCGGGCGAGATCAGCCGCGCCGCACCGGAGCGCACGGCGTTCAGCGCCGGGTCGACCTCGATGCCCAGCGCCGACAGCCCCGCGCACGCCGCCTCCCGGACGGGCGCCGCGTTCTCGCCCACCCCCGCGGTGAACACCACCGCGTCCACCCGGCCCAGCACCGCGTAGTACGCCCCGATGTACTTGCGCAGCCGGTGCACGTACACGTCGAAGGCCAGCTGCGCGTCCCCGTCGCCCTCGCCGGCCCGGCGCAGCACCTCCCGCATGTCGTTGTCCCCGCACAGCCCGACCAGGCCGCTGCGCCGGTTCAGCAGGTCGTCGATCTCATCGATCGTCAGACCGCCCACCCGGTGCAGGTGGAAGACCAGGCCCGGATCGGCGTCCCCGGAACGGGTGCCCATGACCAGGCCCTCCAGCGGCGTCAGGCCCATGGAGGTCTCCACGCACACCCCGCCCGACACCGCCGAGGCCGAGGCCCCGTTGCCCAGGTGCAGCACGATCATGTTCAGCTCGGCCGGGTCGCGGCCGAGCAGCCGCGCGGCCGCCCGCGAGACGTACTGGTGCGAGGTGCCGTGGAAGCCGTACCGGCGCACCCGGTGCTGCTCCGCGGTCTTCCGGTCGATCGCGTACGTGGCGGCGGCCTCCGGCACCGTGCTGTGGAAGGCCGTGTCGAACACCGCGACCTGCGGCAGGTCCGGCCGCAGCGCGCGGGCCACCTCGATGCCGACGATGTTCGCCGGGTTGTGCAGCGGCGCGACCGGGATCAGCCGGCGGATCTCGGCCACCACCTCGTCGTCGATCAGGGTCGGCGCGGCGAACCGCTGCCCGCCGTGCACCACCCGGTGGCCGATCGCCGCGAGGCCGGGGGAGCCCAGCCCGAGGTCGTCCGCGGCGAGCTCCTCGGCGACCGCGGCGAGCGCCTCCGCGTGGTCGGCGAAGACCCGCAGCCGCTCGCGCCGCTCGCCCCGGGCCGGGGTGTGCAGCAGCCGGCCGTTCACCTCGCCGATCCGCTCGACCAGCCCGGCCGCCGCCCGGGAACCGTCCAGCATGTCGATCAGCTGGTACTTCACGGAGGACGACCCCGCGTTCAGCACGAGGACCAGCGTGGATTCGGTCACTGCTCGGCTCCTTCGGCGGGGCGCTGCGACTGGATCGCGGTGATCGCGACCGTGTTGACGATGTCCTCGACCAGGGCGCCGCGGGACAGGTCGTTGACCGGCTTGCGCAGGCCCTGCAGCACCGGCCCGACCGCCACCGCGCCGGCCGAGCGCTGCACCGCCTTGTACGTGTTGTTGCCGGTGTTCAGGTCCGGGAAGACCAGCACGGTCGCCCGGCCCGCCACCGAGGAGCCCGGCAGCTTGGTCGCCGCCACGTGCGGGTCCACCGCGGCGTCGTACTGGATCGGCCCCTCGACCAGGATGTCCGGGCGCGCCCGGCGGACCAGCTCGGTCGCCTCCCGTACCTTGTCCACGTCCGCGCCCGAACCGGAGGTGCCCGTCGAGTACGAGAGCATCGCGACCCGCGGCTCCACCCCGAACTGGGCCGCCGTCTCCGCGGACTGCACCGCGATGTCGGCCAGCTGCTGCGCGTCCGGGTCCGGGTTCACCGCGCAGTCGCCGTACACCAGCACCCGGTCGGCCAGGCACATGAAGAACACCGAGGAGACGATCGCCGCACCTGGCGCCGTCCTGATCACCTCGAAGGCCGGCCGGATGGTCGCCGCGGTCGAGTGCACCGCACCGGACACCATGCCGTCGGCGATGCCCTCCTGCACCATCAGCGTCCCGAAGTACGAGACGTCGGTGACCACGTCCAGGGCGCGCTCCAGCGTCATGCCCTTGTGCGCCCGCGCCCTGGCGTACAGCTCCGCGAAGCTCTCGCGCAGCGGACTGGTCGCAGGGTCGACGATCCGCAGCCGGGCCCGGTCCGCGGCCTCCTCCGGGTGCGGCAGCTCCAGGCCCAGCGACGCCGCCCGGCGCTGCACCGCGTCCCGCTCGCCCAGCAGGGTCAGGTCGCAGATGTTGCGGCGCAGCAGCACCTCCGCCGCCCGCAGCACCCGCTCCTCGGTGCCCTCCGGCAGCACGATGTGCCGCCGCTGCGCCCGGGCCCGCTCCAGCAGCGCGTGCTCGAACATCATCGGGGTCACCCGCTCGGACGGCGACAGCTCGATCCGCTTGGTCAACTCCGCCGTGTCCACGTGGAGTTCGAAAAGCCCGAGGGCGGTCTCGGCCTTCCGGTGGCTGTCCGGGCCGATCCGGCCCTCCAGGTGGGTCAGCGCGGCCGCGGTCAACCAGCTGCCCTCCGGCACCACCGCGACCGGCGTCCCCGGCGCGAGCCGCGCCGCCAGCGCCATCACGTTCGGCCCCGGGTGCTGCCCGAGCGTGAGCAGCACGCCCGCGATCGGCGGCGCCCCCGCGGCGTGCGCCGCCAGCGCGCCGATCAGCAGGTCCGCCCGGTCGCCCGGGGTCACCACCAGGGCGCCCTCGGTCAGCGCGTCGAGGAAGGTCGGCAGCATCGCGCCGCCGAAGACGAAGGAGCGCACGTCCCGGGCCAGGCCCGCGGCGTCGCCCAGCAGCACCTCGGCGCCGGTCGCGTCGACCAGCTGCGCCACGGTCGGCGCCGAGAGCGAGGGCTCCTCCGGGATCACGTACACCGGCACCGGGAGCTTCTCGGTCAGTGTCCGCTGGATCCGCTGCTTCGCGGCGGGGGCGACCCGGTTGGCGATCATCGCCAGCGCGGAGCAGCCGAGGTCGGTGTAGGCCCGGTGGGCGTTGCGGACCTCCGCGACCACCGCCTGCGCGTCCTCGCCTTGACCGCCGACGACCGGCAGCACCCAGGCGCCGAACTCGTTGGCGAGCCGGGCGTTGAAGGCCAGCTCGTCGGGGATGTTGGTGCCGGCGAAGTCGGTGCCGAGCACCAGCACCGCCTGGCAGCGCCGCTCGACCGCGCGGAAGCGGTCCACCAGCACCGACACCAGTTCGTCCTGGCCCTGCGCGGCCTGCAGGGCGGCGGCCTCCTCGTAGGAGAGGCCGTACAGGTCCTCCGCCGGCAGGTCGACCCGGTAGCGGGCGCGCAGCAGCTCGACGACGTGGTCGGTGCCCTTCTCGGCGGGATCGTCCGCGTGCACCAGCGGCCGGAAGACGCCGACGGCGTCGACCTGGCGGGCCAGCAGCTCCATGACCCCGAGTTCGACGGCCTGCCGGCCGTCCCCCCGGTCGATGCCGGTCACGTACACGCTGCGCGCCACGCGGCTCACTCCGTCCTGCCGTCCGGGAAGCGGTCACTGTTGACCTTACCCGGGCAGGTGTTCCCGCGCGGACGTGGGCGGGCCCCCGGGGCGATCGCCCCGGAGGCCCGGAACCGGCGGGGTCCGGCGGTGTCAGGCCGGCCGCAGCCAGAGGGTGGCGAGCGGTGGGAGGACCAGCTCGGCACTGTGCTCCTGGCCGTTCCACGCGGTGGCCTCGGCCTTGACGGGCCGCGAGTTGCCGAGGCCGCTGCCGCCGTACTCCGCGGCGTCGGTGTTCAGCGCCTCCTCCCACAGCTGGTCGCCGCCGGGCAGCTCCGGCAGGCCGACCCGGAAGCCGTGCCGGACGACGGGGGAGAAGTTGCAGACCGCGACCAGCGGGGTGCCGTCGGCGGCGTACCGGACGAAGGACAGCACGTTGTCGTCGGCCGCGCCGCCGTCCAGCCAGCGGAAGCCGGCCGGCACGGTGTCCTGCTCCCAGAGCGCCGGGGAGTCGAGGTAGGTGCGGTTGAGCGCGCCGACCAGCCGGCGCACCCCGAGGTGCTCCTCGGCGGCCGGCCAGTCCTCGGCGAGCACCCACCACTGCGGGCCGTGCTCGTGGTCCCACTCGGCGCCCTGCGCGAACTCCTGCCCCATGAACAGCAGTTGCTTGCCGGGGTGGGCCCACATGAAGCCCAGGTACGCCCGGTGGTTGGCCCGCTGCTGCCACCAGTCGCCGGGCATCTTGGCGACCAGCGCCTGCTTGCCGTGCACCACCTCGTCGTGCGAGATCGGCAGGACGTAGTTCTCCGAGTAGGCGTACACCATCGAGAAGGTCATCTCGTTGTGGTGGTACTTGCGGTGCACCGGCTCCTTGGACATGTAGACCAGCGAGTCGTGCATCCAGCCCATGTTCCACTTCAGGCCGAAGCCGAGGCCGCCGCTGTCGGTGGGGCGGGTGACGCCGTCCCAGGCGGTGGACTCCTCGGCGATGGTGACCACGCCGGGGCAGCGGCGGTAGACCGTCGCGTTCATTTCCTGAAGGAACGAGGCGGCGTCGAGGTTCTCCCGGCCGCCGAAGGCGTTCGGCGACCAGGCGCCGCCCTCGCGCGAGTAGTCGAGGTAGAGCATGGAGGCGACGGCGTCCACCCGCAGGCCGTCGACGTGGAACTCCTCGCACCAGTACACCGCGTTGGCGACCAGGAAGTTCCGCACCTCGGTGCGGCCGTAGTCGAACTCCAGGGTGCCCCAGTCCGGGTGCTCGGCCCGCAGCGGGTCGGCCGGCTCGTACAGCGGCTCGCCGTCGAACCGGGCCAGGCCGAAGCCGTCCTTGGGGAAGTGCGCCGGCACCCAGTCGACGATCACGCCGATGCCGGCCCGGTGCAGCGCGTCGACCAGGTGCTTGAAGTCGTCCGGGCCGCCGAGCCGGGCGGTCGGCGCGTAGAAGCCGGTGACCTGGTAGCCCCAGGAGCCGCCGAAGGGGTGCTCCATCACCGGCATGAACTCGACGTGGGTGAAGCCGAGGTCCGCGAGGTAGCCGGGCAGCACCTCGGCGATCTCCCGGTAGCTCGTCAGGTCGGGCCGCCAGGAGGCCAGGTGCAGTTCGTAGACCGACATCGGCGACCGGTGGTGCACCGTCCGCTGCCGCCGGGCCATCCAGTCCCCGTCGCCCCAGGTGTAGTGCGAGGTGTGCACCACGGAGGCGGTCTCGGGCGGGCACTGGGCGGCCCGGGCCAGCGGGTCGGCCTTCTGCAGCACCCAGCCCTGCCGGGTGCGGATCTCGTACTTGTAGGTGTCGCCCTCCGCGAGGCCGGGGACGAACAGCTCCCAGACGCCGGAGGAGCCGAGCGAGCGCATCGGGTGGCCGGTGCCGTCCCAGTGGTTGAAGCCGCCGACCAGCCGCACGCCGACCGCGTTCGGCGCCCACACCGCGAAGGACGTGCCCGCCATGCCGTCGACCTCGCGGACGTGGCTGCCGAGCACCCGCCACAGCTGCTCGTGCCGGCCCTCGGAGATCAGGTGCAGGTCGAGCTCGCCGAGGGTGGGCGCCACCCGGTAGCCGTCCTCCTGCTCCAGCGGCTCGCCGCCCGGGTAGCTCACCCGCAGCCGGTACGCCGGGAACTCCCGGCCCACCAGCAGCCCGGTGAACAGGCCGGACTGCTGGTGGGTCAACTCCGCGGGGCCCTGGTCCGTCACCACCACGACCCGCTCCGCGAACGGGCGCAGCACCCGGATCGCGGTGCCCTCCAGGGTGGCGTGCGCACCGAGCAGGGCGTGCGGGTCGTGGTGCACGCCGGAGACCAGCCGGTCCACCTCGGCCGGCGGCAACGGCGCCTCCGGGAGGCGCATCGGGGAGGACGCCGACGGGCCGGACCGCGGTGGCGCCACGGGCTCGCGCCGCTTGGCCGCCCGGGCCCGCCGGGC